>JAPUDS010000012.1:0-11219 GCA_027492975.1 Candidatus Saccharimonadota bacterium | reverse complement strand
TCTCCGGCAAGAAGCGCCACTCCGCCCGGCATAAGCCCGCCACCGAGTACATCATCAACCTCAGAAAAGCCGGTCGTGAGTCGAGTTGAAGCCGCTTCAACAGCAATATGCTTAAAGTCTTCCGCCACGAGCCGTTTGCCGACCGACCGGTCAACAACCGCCTTCTTTTCCGGCCCGGCAGCTTCTTCGACGAGCGTATTCCACTGTCCGCAGTTCTCGCATCGGCCCGACCACTTTCCGTAGGTCGCACCGCACTGTTGACAGACAAACTGAGTTTTCGTTTTTACCATAGCATTTACTATTATAACGCAAGGAGACGGGAGAAAAGATTGCTTGCAAGCTTTTTCGAGTGACGGAGCGTTACATTACATATATACAGCTACAGCGACGGCATAGACGACGTGAGTTTACTATCAATACTTTCGTTGAGTGTCGCCGCCTGAACGTTCAGCTTGTCAAGCTGGGCTTTCTTTTCGTTATAACTGTCAATTTCACTGTTGATCGCATCGCGTTCCGCATCAAGTGTTGCGATACGCCCCTGAAGCGCTTCTCGTCTTACAGCATACTCGCTCCTTGTTGCGCTCGCGCTCTCAGCCCACACGTTAAACGCCTGTATATCGGTGTTCAGCGTAGTGAGCGAAGCCTGGTATGTCTTTTGCCGCGTATTGACATCGCTTGCTAGTGTATTTAGCTCTTCAACAAGCGCCGCCTGTTTCGTTGCGAGATCAGTAAAGACTTGTTCGTACTTTTCTTTTAGCGCAACAACTTTCATGCGGTCGGTGAAATACCGCTTATAGTAGACTTCCAGCTCCGGTGATAAGTCGCGAACTTCAGTACCGAAGATAGAGTGCAGCTCATTTATAACTTCATCAGGTTCTGATTTTTGATATTCTTTTATGAGATTTTGTATCCGCTTATCAGTGATTTTGAGTTCCTGCTCCTTCAAAAGTGCGTTGACATAGTCTTTATCGCTTTCACTCAAACGATCATATGCCGCATGGAGCATTTCATGTGCTGTAGTGGTTTCTTTCACGCCATCGAGCTGCGAATCGGGTACGTTATAGATGTAAATTCGCCTATCAAGCCCGGCATAGCAGCCGATAACTATAGTGCGTTCATTTTGAAGCTTACCACAGGCAGTGTTAAACGCTTCTCGGTCGCTTACCTCTGCCTGCGATGCGTACAGATAGAACTTCCCTGTATCATTGAGACCAGCACGATCCGCAAGCACGGTAAGTTCCGTCGATGGCGTAAATCGCCAAACTGTAATCTGGTCGATAACTCTTTGCCGGTTATAAAACAGCGCAACAGTCGCAGCCAGCAAGACAAACGCGAACAGACCCGCAAGAAAACGGCCTTTGGTGTGCCGCCGCACAGACTGATTACTGGGCTGTTTTGGTGGCTGTTGGTTGAGTGATTTTTGTGATTTCATCGTGAGCTCCGTGTACGTCCAGCATACCATGTTTCAGGCTTACCGTAAGTATATCACCGCTTTTCCAGCGTTCATCGAGCAGGCCTTCGGCTATCCCGTGTTCGAGTTCATCCTGGATGACACGCCGAAGCGGTCGTACACCGTTTTTCTCGTCAAATCCTTTGCTGATAAGCCAGCGTTTCGCACTCGGCTCGACTAGAAGCCCAAGCCCTTTACGGTGCAGACGAACCCGCACATCATCAACGAGTAGATCAAAAATACGTCCCACATCTCGCCGCGTTAACGCGTTGAAGACGACAACATCGTCAAACCTGGCTATAAGTTCTGGTTTCATAAAGTCGCGCAAAGCTTCCCGGGCGAGCGCCTCGGTCTCTACGTGTGCTTTTTGGAGTTCATCGCTACTGGCACTCGAAAACCCGAGCGACGCCTCCTTCTGCATACGCTCTGTTCCGAGATTACTCGTCAAGATGATGATCGTGTTCGAAAAATCAACCTGTCGACCTTTTGCGTCACTGAGTGTCCCGTCTTCGAGTAGTTGCAGCAGCAACTGGAAGATATCTTTGTGTGCCTTTTCGATTTCGTCAAAGAGCACAACACTGTACGGCTGGCGGCGGATTTTATCGGTTAGCTGCCCGCCATCATCATAACCGACATAGCCGGCCGGCGCACCGAGCAAACGGCTCGCCGTATGGCGCTCGCTGAACTCGCTCATATCTATCTTTATGAGACTCTTTTCACTCCCGAACACTTCACGGGCAAGTACGCGAGCCAGTTCAGTTTTTCCGACGCCAGTTGGCCCCATGAAAATAAATGAACCTATCGGCCGCTTACCTGAGGCGATACCCGAACGGCTACGACGAATTGCTTTTGCGACAACCCCTAGTGCATACTCCTGGCCGATAACATGTTTTGCAAGTGCGCTTTCGAGTCGTTTGTACGCCCCTGCTTCAGTTTTCTTCAACTGAGTTACCGGCACACCGCTCATTTCCGCAACAGCCCGCGCGACGGTTGTACTATCGAGAATAACTTTCTTGCCCGGACTCTTTACGCGACTCAGCTTCTCTTGAATACGTGAGATACGCATCTTATAGAGTGCTGCTCGTTCATAATCCTCGCTCGACACCGCTTCGTCCATTTTTCCTTCCAGATGAGCAAGCTCTTTTTGCAGTTCGCGCTGTCCGGTTGGTGCTTTTGAGTGTTTGACGCGCAACAGCGCCGCCGACTCATCGAGCACGTCAAGCGCCTTATCCGGCATAAAACGGTCGTTTATATACCGCTCAGCCATATACACAACTTCGTCTATGATCTCATCGGAGATAACGACACCGTGATGTTTTTCGTAGTGTTTTTTGAGACCGCGCAAGATCGCTTTCGTATCAGCCGCACTGGGCTCTGGAACGATGATCGGCTGCAAACGCCGTTCAAAAGCAGCGTCTTTTTCTATGTGCTTTCGGTACTCGTCAAGTGTCGTCGCGCCAATCATTCGTATTTGGCCGCGCGCCAGGCCTGGTTTCAATATATTTGCCGCATCCATCGAACCCTCGGCCGATCCAGCACCGACTATAAGATGTAATTCGTCAACGAACAGGATGATATTTGGGTCTTTTTTCACTTCGTCAATAACGGATTTCAGACGTTGCTCAAACTCGCCGCGAAATTTCGTCCCAGCAACAAGCGCGGCCATGTCAAGCAACACGATTCGCTTGTCAAGCAGATGTGCCGGCACATCTTCGTTTGCAATTCGCTGAGCAAGACCTTCAACGATAGCCGTCTTTCCGACGCCAGGCTCCCCGATGAGTATCGGGTTATTTTTGGTACGTCGACTGAGGATTGTGATCATCCGCGCAATCTGCTTTTCGCGGCCAATAACCGGGTCGAGTTCGCCCTTTTTTGCCCGGACTGTTACGTCCTGACCGTAGGCACTAAGCGCCGTCTTGAGCTTTTGCTCACGCGGCCTCGCTGAAGTCTCGCTCCGTTCATCAGCATCACCTTGTTGGCGAGAAAGATACTGTTCGAGGTCATTTAAAAGATCATTGACCGACACATTCATATCGCGCAGCAACACAGTTGCCCGAGCGTTTTTTTGGCTAAGCAGACTAAATAGTATATGTTCAGTACCGCAGATATCCTGGTGGAATTCCTGTGCGATCTCCCAGCTCATCCGAAGCGTTAGTTTCGCTGTTTCGCTGAGACCCTTTTGCCCGGTGCTGACAACAAGTGTTCGCGGAGTGAGGTTCAGCGCCGTACGTGCTTTGTCAAACGTCACGCCGGCATCAGATAGCAACCGTGCTCCAACAGAATCGCTCTGCGTGAGCAGGCCGAGCAACAGGTGCTCCGTACCGATATACGGACTACCAAGTGACCGCGCTATCATATCTGCCTGTTCCAGGCTATTTTTCGCGTTGTCGGTCAAAAATTGTGAAAAATCTATAAAACCTTCTGGTACTTCGGGCATAGTTTGGCCCTCCTTTTCGAGCTATCTAGTGGACGTATTTCATTATACACAAAATTAGCACTCATATCAAACGAGTGCTAATTTATTCAGAATCTCCTCAGTTAATCCGATACTTGCTCGATGACACTGAGCAGATCATCTTCCGCATTCTTGCTCGTCCGCTTTGGAGCGGCAGGCGCGGCTTTGACCTCAGCCTGCGCTGTTTCGATGTCCAGCTCGTAACCCGTCAGTTTACTTGCAAGCCGGACGTTTTGACCCTGGCGACCGATAGCAATACTCTGCTGATCTTCGGCAACAAACACGCGAGCACGTTTATCGCCTTCGCTGAGTTCGATCTTCGCGATCTCGGCCGGGCTGAGCGCATTTGCGATAAAGTTTTTTACGTCATCGTCGTAGGTGATGATATCAATTTTTTCTTGATCGCCGATCTCATTCATGACAGCGTTAACACGAGTACCATGTCCGCCGACAAATGTACCGACAGGGTCAACGCCCGGAACCGTCGAACGAACCGCAAGCTTCGTGCGTTTACCAGCTTCGCGAGCAATCGCCTTGATCTCTACCGCACCAGTCTCCATCTCAGGCACTTCCTGGCGGAAAAGGTACTCGACGAATTCTTCGTTTGCCCGCGTCAAGACAAGTTGTGGACCGCGATTTTCTCGGTCGATATCTTTTAAGTATGCTTTGATACGCGTTCCTATACCATAGTACTCACCCGGAATCTGTTCGCTGGCGGGCAGTATGCCAACCGCTTTACCGAGTTCAACGCGTACAACACGCGGCTCAACACGCTGGACGGTACCCGTCAACACCTGTCCGATCTTATCGGAGAACTCTTCCATCACAACCTCGCGTTCCGCTTCGCGTAGTTTCTGTAACACGACCTGTTTTGCTGTCTGTGCAGCGACACGGCCAAACGCAGTTGCGTCAAAACCTTCTTCAACGATATCGCCAAGTTTTGCATTTTTATCGAGTTTCTTCGCCTCTTCAACCGTCATCTGGCTTGCTTCGCTCTCGACATCTTCGACAACTTCATACTGAACATATACCCGTGCCGTGCCGTTATTTGTGTTGAGTTCTGCTCGAACAGTCTGGTCACGATCGCCGTTATCCCGGCGCCACGCAGCCGCGATCGCCTGCTGAACTATATCCATCACGATCTCTTCCGGTAGGTTTTTTTCTTCGGCGATAGTTCGCACAGCAAGTACCAATTGTTTTACATTCAGATCTTCCATTAGCTTTTCCTTTCAGGAGGAGCTCACTCCTCCGTTCGTATCCCGAAATAAATTCGTGATACGACTCCTCCCCCTGAAGCCGCCGCTTACGCACCGTTGCTTCGCAGGAAGTTTATGTTATTAAAAATTCCGACCTGCCGGCCGGATATCTACTTTATTAGTATACGCCTATACTAAACAAAATACAAGCATTTTGTAGCAAAATGCGCTACAATCATATACAACATGCTGAACGATCTCAAAGTGCATAAACATAAGGTAAAGATCGTCTTCGGGCTCTGTATCATACTGCTCGTTATCTCAGTTTTCGTTTTCGCTTTCTTCCGTTTTTTTGACAACAGATCTGAGGGACCCGTATCTCACGTCAACCTCGGACCACTCGAATACACGCTCTCAGGCGACAACCTCACGAAACGCACCGACGAATCGATTCGAAACTTGCGCTCATTTCTCGAAAACCTTAACGCAACGAGCGGCTGTTCCGGCGATGTTTATCATACAGTTCTAGCTGTCAGCCCCGACGAGCAGCAAATCTTGTTGCGATATGGCTGCGACCATCCGAACGCTCGAATGTTCGCTGTAAAAAAAGATGGCCAGTGGCACGCCCTTTCGTCCACAAACCAATTCGACCAGTTTGGTATCCCCCGCTGCGAACACACAGACCCCAACAACATCAGTCGAACCATCGCACCCGTGTGCGTACAAGAAAACACTGCATTCGACCCAACGTATATTGTTCGCTGATGCTTTGCTACAATAGATGATATGCAGACCGTCCGGAGGCTTTTTACTTTTTTTGAACCAAAACATTACACGCTGGAGCTGGATCTTCAACGCAAAGAACGAACATTTTCGGGACGTGTCGTTATAGAGGGTAAAAAAACCGGCGGGTATGAAATCATGCTGCATGCGAAAGCGCTGAATATTTCGAGTATTGTTGTCGATGATACGGTCGTCGAATTCACTCAGGACAGCGATGAACTGACGATCACGCCGGACTTTCCAGCCGGCGACTATACACTGACGCTGACATTTGACGGAAAAATCACCGACACGATGCATGGACTGTACCCTTGCTATTTTGAAGTTGACGGTGTCAAAAAGGAACTGCTTGCAACCCAATTCGAAAGTCATCATGCCCGCGAAGTATTTCCATGCGTGGACGAGCCGGAAGCCAAAGCGACGTTTGATTTGACGCTCGTGACCGAGCCGAACGTCGAAGTTCTGTCAAATATGCCTTCAGATGGACGGCAAACGCTGGACGATGGACGATGGAAAACAACTTTTCTGACGACGCCGCGTATGAGTACATATTTACTTGCATGTGTCGTCGGTGAACTCCAGAAAAAATCCAGGACAAGCAACCACGGCGTCGAAGTAAACGTTTGGTCAACAAAAGCCCAGGCACTTTCCAGTCTTGATTTTGCGCTCAACGTTGCAACACGCGCCGTCGACTTCTATGACGATTATTTCGCTACGCCATATCCGCTCCCGAAGGCAGACCATGTGGCCATCCCGGATTTCAGCGCTGGTGCCATGGAAAACTGGGGACTGATAACATACCGCGAAAGCGCTTTGCTCGCCGAAGCGTCTGCCGCGGAGAGTACAAAAGAATACGTTGCGAGCGTTGTTGCTCACGAACTTAGTCATCAGTGGTTTGGCAATCTCGTCACGATGCGCTGGTGGAACAACCTGTGGCTGAACGAGAGTTTTGCCCGTCTCATGGAATATATCTGCGTAGACGCTCTGCAACCCGACTGGCACGTTTGGGACAAGATGACACTTCATGAGAGCGTTCATGCTCTCAGAAAAGACGCTGCCGATGGCGTACAAGCCGTTCAAACAGACGTACATCACCCAGATGAAATAAATTCTCTGTTCGACCCAGCGATCGTCTACGCCAAAGGCGCACGCTTACTCCGAATGCTGCTTGAATATATAGGCCATACAGATTTCCAGAAAGGATTATCGTTGTATTTTACTCATCATTCTTATAAAAATACTGAGTCTGATGATTTATGGGATGCTTTGTCGGCTGCAAGCGGCAAAGATGTGAAAAAACTGATGAATACCTGGATATCTCAGGCCGGATATCCGGTGGTGTATGTCGAAGAAAACGGTCTGCGTCAAGAACGATTTTTCATAGGTGCACATACGGCAACTGACGTCGTATGGCCGGTTCCGCTGTTTGCGAACAGCTCGTCACTGCCCGATATACTTGAGACCGTGACGCACTCTGGTAGCATGCCGCACGATATCCTGCTCAACACCGGAGATCGTGCACATTTCATAACCCATTACGACAACGCACGTCTTGCTGTGTTGCGTGAACAGATTGCTTCTTGTGAATTATCCGCCGTCGATCGCCTCCGCTTGCTCCATGAACAATCTCTCCTTGTTGAAGCCGGGCTGCTCGACGCTAGCGAACTTATTCCGCTACTCCTCGCCTACCGAACAAGCGAGGAACAGCCGGTATGGGCCATGGTCGTAACCGTCGCAAGAAGTCTGCGCATGTTCACAGAAACAGATACATCCGCGGCGCAGAGCCTATATAATTTTTATACACAGCTCGTTGCATCCCCCTATGAACGACTCGGCTGGCGCGCACAACCAGGCGAGCCGACAACTGACTCGCAGCTGCGTGCTGATATTTTGAATCTCGTTGTTCATAGCCGTAACGCAGTGATGATGCAGGGAGCGGAGGAGATTTTTGCAACCACACCGCTGCAAGATATCGACGCAAATATCCGCGTCTCTGTGCTCCGCGCTGTACTTACTAAACAGCAGGACAACACGCTCTTTGACACGCTATTTGCCGCATACAAAGAAGCTTCTTCTCCCGCACTCAAACAAGACCTTATGTACGGCCTCGCCTCAGTCACGACCGAACATGCGCGCCAGACACTTTTCGCGGCTCTGAAAGACACTTCCGTCATCCGCCCGCAAGATATGAAACTTTGGTTCATGCTGCTGCTTCACACACCGGAGAATCGTTATGCTTCGTGGTGCTGGCTGAAAGATAATTGGAACTGGATCAACGAGACGTTCCGTGGCGACATGAGCTATGAACGCTTTTTGCAGTACTGCGGCAACTATCTTGCAACCCAAAAAGAGCTAGATGAATTTCTTGGTTTTGTCGCCGACAAACGAGAGATCCCCGCACTCGCCCGTACCATCGCTATCGCAGAGAAACAAATCGCCGCCCGCGTTTCGCTCATACTAGAACAATCGCGGCATTTCGTCGATGCATTAAGACTATTATAGCAAACCATTAGCATTTTGTCAACTATTACATCTGGTACAATGGGATATATGACACATATTTTTGACACTACTCTGCGGCCGCAAGACGACTTTTTCGGCTATGTAAATAACAACTGGTTACGCAACAATCCTATACCGAGAACTGAAACATCATGGGGGACATTTTATGTTTTGCGCGACGAGTCGTGGAAGGCCGTCCACAAGATCGTCAAAGAACTCGAAAAAACAGATGCGCTATCGTTGTCGCATGACCAAACAGTTCTAAAACAATTTTTTGCGTCTGCACTACAGTATGAAAAAAACGGTACCGAACATCTCGCAAGCATCGCGGCACTTTTAGAAGATATCGACGCGGCGACACCGGACACCCTTGCGTCGCTGCTCGGCACGTTGCATCGACAAAAAATAAATGTATTTTGGACGTTTTATGTTTTATCGGACGACAAAGATAGTAGCAACCAGGTGCTTCGGTTTTACCAAAGCGGCCTCTCTTTGCCAAATCGCGACTACTACCTGGAACGTTCCGAGCGCATGGCGGGTTTTCGGGCGGCATACAAAACGTATTTCATGGGCATGAAGCAGGCGCTTCCGTCGCTCAGTATCGGCAAATGGACCGATATCTGGCGCGCTGAAAAGAAACTTGCACGCGCCTCATGGACCGACGTGGCGCTCCGTGATGTGCGAAAAAACTATACAAAACTAACACTCCAGATGTTGTATGAGGAATGCCCTGGTTTTGACTGGGGTGCCTACTTTGCTGCACTTGGCTGGAAAAACCCGTCCGACGACTTGGTTGCCGACCAGTTTGCGTATCTGCGCTCGGTCATCGAACTTCTGAACATCGAGTCGTTTGAGGCGGTCAAATCATATCTTAAGTGGCACGCTGTAAATTCGTACGTAAGTTGGTTGTCAAAAGAGACCGCAGAACTCGCATTTGATTTTTACAGCCGCACACTTTCCGGTCAGAAAGCCATGAAACCACTCTGGAAACGCGCCACACTCCTTGCCGACCGGCTCGTTATAGGCGAAGCTTTGGGCCGCGAATACGCCGCTCGTCATTTTCCGGAAAGCTCAAAACAAGCGGTCACCGACCTGGTCGAGGACATCCGAAAGGCTTACCATACCCGCATCGACCGCCTGACATGGATGAGCGAGGTAACAAAGCAGCGCGCTCACGCAAAACTCGACAACATACGCGTATTTGTCGGTTATCCGACCGTCTGGAAAGATTTGTCAAAACTTGCTTTTAGCGCAGATAACGTCATCCGAAACATCACGCAAGCAGCGGAATTTGACACCGAGTTCGAGCTCTCAAAAGTCGGCAAAAAACCGGCCGATGAAGAGTGGGAAATGAACGCTCACACTGTCAACGCATACAACCACCCCAACCGACTCGAGATAGTCTTTCCGGCCGCTATATTGCAGCCGCCATTCTACTCGCCTGCGGCTAGCCATGCGGAGAATTTAGGGGGTATAGGCGCTGTTATAGGGCACGAATTCACGCACGGATTTGACGACCAGGGGTGTGAATTTGATGAGCAGGGCAACACAAATCCGTGGCAGTCAAAAGAGGAGCGTGTAGCGTTCGACAAGCTAGCGCAAAACATCGTGCGCCAAGCTGACGCATTCGAAACCGTGCCGGGAACATTTTTACAAGGCAAGCTCATACTCGGCGAGGCCATCGCCGATATCGGCGGCCTCGCTCTTGCCGTTGAGGCACTTGAGGACAAGTCCAAACTTCAGGAACTCTTCGTCAATTTCGCTGCATGCGAGTGCGGCCACACGACACCCGAGCGGGCTGTCGAACTTGCAAAGATAGACCCCCACCCGCCGTCTAAGTTCCGGGTCAACTGCGTCGTTAACCATAACGATGCGTTTTACAAAACCTATGACGTCACATCGTCAGACGAACTCTACCTCCCGTCAGAAGATCGCGCAAGGATTTGGTGATTATTTTTCCACCGTATAGCCGGAAATGAAACTCGGAACGGTCATATTGCAACCGAGGGTATACTTTGTCGCTGACCCGTTCTTGATAAAATTAAGGAAGCACACTGTATCAGTTTCTTTGTGCAAGAATGAGAGTCGTGTCCAAATCTCCCCGCCAGAATCGAAATTGTCTACCTCTACATGAATAAACTTTTGTGTATTCTTAATGGTTTCTGTATAACTACCAGCCCTAACGGATTCATAATCCACGTCTTGCATAAATTCACCTCTCGGTCCACACGTTATGGTTCCCGAATGAAATTTTGCACTTGATTGACCACATCTTTTTGTAAATGAAGTAGTCTTTGTGTCAACCTGTAAATCATTGATAAGTTGAGTGTAGAGTTGATGTAGGTCCTCCGAGGCCTTATCAAGTGCAGCTATCTGCGAACGACTTGTTTGTTTGCTGACTGTTAGTAGTGCTGTGGTTGCGAGAAAACCTGCCGCTCCTACAACCACAACAAAGACTATAATCTTGAAGATCTTAGTTGAGTCGTAGATCCGCACCATCTTAGCCTTGGTCATATTTCTTATTCTTCGACAGTATAACCGGGAAGAACACTTCTAACATCTTTCCTGCACGTCATCCAATAATACCAGTTATTATCCAATTGGTTTTTCCCGTAACCTGCGTAGCAGTTAGTATTTACCGTTGATGACTCAAGGTCAATGCCTGCACTCGTTTTTCCAGATACATCGTTAACTACTGGTTCTGTTGCGCTGAACACTGAATTTTTCGTGGACGACGAGAGGTTCTGCTGGACTAGATCTATCTCGGACGCACTTTTGAGCACTATACGGCCAGAAGGACCACATGAAACTCTCTCTTCGAGCCAACTCGTAT
>JAPUDS010000011.1 GCA_027492975.1 Candidatus Saccharimonadota bacterium | reverse complement strand
TACCAATCCCCGGCGCTGACGCCGGCGAGTGGGGATCAATCCTCAATGACTACCTCTCTCAAGCCCACAAAGCAGATGGAAGCTTGAAGGATAGTATAGTAACTGAAAATATCCTTTCTCTTGATGTTCAAACCAAACTGAATCAAGTTGTTAGCCTGCCCTCTACCGATGTAACATCGGATATTGTCTGCTGGGGTGACTCGATGACCGCACAGGGTTATCCGGCAATTCTTGCGAATATCACAGGACGGACGGTTCGCAACTCAGGAGTGGGCGGCGAAACTTCCCGAGGGATTGCGGCTCGCCAAGGGGCACTGCCGTACCTCTTGCTCCCCGACGATGGTGTGATCCCAGAGTCTGGCGGTGTCATGGTCACGATAGCTGATCCTCCTGCGACATGGCCGCTCCTGCAGGGCGACGGTATCCCAGATGGAGGTATGGTCGGCACACTAGCTGGGGTTGTTGGTACGCTAACTCTCACGAAACAGACCCTTGGCACCTATGTTCATGAGGCTGGCGATATGTACACGTTTACACGTGCGACGCCGGGTGCATCAATCTCTGTGACACGACCGGCTCCATTTGTAACTAGTTATTCTGAGGCGCGGCGCGGTGATATTGCTGTGATTTGGGTCGGTCGCAATAATTTCAGCGACCCGGATCGCGTACTGGGGGACGTGAAGGCGATCATCCGACATCTTGAACCAAGTCAGTCCAGATATCTTGTACTCGGTGTACACGCAGGTAGGAGTGAGGCTGGCGCGACGCTCAGCGCAATAACATCGCTCAACCAAAAACTAAGTCTTGAGTATGGGCGCAGGTTCATAGACATACATGCTTATATAGTGGCCTATGGACTTGATGATGCTGGGATAACTCCCAGTACTACCGATGCTGCGGATATTGCTGCCGGTCTCACTCCTGAGAGCCTCCGGTCTGATGCCGTGCATTTTACTGTCGCTGGCCAGACGATCGTTGCCAATCTGGTCGGCGCGAGACTTGCCGAGTTTGGCTGGGCTAGTATCGATCACTCCGCTACATTTCCATCACCACCTACTCCCTATGTCTCTCTGGTACCTAACGGCGAATTCGAAACTAGTACAACTGGGTGGGAAGTAACGGGCGGCGCCACCCTGAGCCTAGAGACAGGACAGGCTCATGGTGGTGCTAAATGTGCCAAGATTGTCCATGCTGCTAGCGATAACTCCGGATTTAGAACGTCTTCTGCTGCGATGATACCTGTGACCGGAGGGCGTCAGACTACGGCTCAGGCATGGATAAAAGGAGAAGTGGGACAAACCACCCGCATACTGGTACATCAGTACGACGGACTTGCCTCTCCAGCCTATCTCGGCAATATAAATAACAGTGTAGTTTGCACGGGCGCATGGCAGTTTTTGTCTGTTACCGGTATTCTATATGCGGACACTGCTCAAGTTCTCTTACAGATAAATCGTATGAATGCAACTGGCACTCCTACTCTATATGTCGACAGCGTTGAACTGCGGCAGTAGCAAGAAAAGAAGTCTTCTTTTACAGGGGCGATTTCGTGTAATCTACTAGTTACCCGTATAGTTCCACCCATACCTATCACACTTTTCTGCTATAGCATAAATTTGTGATAGACATGAGGAAGAGAAGTTGATCGAGTAGTGGTAGCAGTTTGTTATACAGAAAAGCCGCTAAACCACAAAAGGACGAATAATGCGCCGGAGGTGAAGGAGGCTATAGCCGATACTAAACAGGTGTTCGGAGCTGGGGATTGTTTTCACTGCTGCGCCGTCCAGCACCTGGTCGTCGACAGGGACGACACTATCTGCTTTACCTCTGATACAGAGAATTCTTTGCAGGTCACGCTTTGTTAACTTCGGGATACTTTTTGTCATATAGGCGAGCGAGGCAGAAAACCGCGGGTTGAGTTCGAGCGCGGCGTCGATAACTTCTTTGCGGCCGGCAAGCTGGCCGACAACAGTGACGACGCCATGTACCGCCTGGGGGCGGTCGGCGAGAGTGGATATAGCTGTTGAGGCACCGGCGCTGGCGCCAATGACGATCACCTTTGCGCCTTCTGCTACGTAGGTATCCACTTTCTCCAGCAGTTTTTGGTAGATCGCTGCGTAATCATCCTTGCTCGTCCAGCCGACAGTGAAGAGTTCGGTGGTGACCCCGTAACGCTTCCAGTTGCGCAGCAGGCGCCGTTGTAGCCAAACCAGGAAGCGGTTTTTGTCGCCGAGGCCAGGGATGAATATAACGCGGTAGCTCATCTATGATCCCATAGACGAGATAAGTTCGTCGAGAGTCTCGTTCATGCGGATACCTTTTGAGGTCATGTAAGCAGTTTTGTCGGCGGCAGACTCGCCTTTGCTACCGACGATAGCTCCGGCGTGGCCAAATGTCTGGCCGGCAGGGAGGGAATGGCCGACCACGAGACCGTAGACTGGTTTTGTGACCTGTTCTGCTACAAAGTCGGCTGCAAGGTTTTCGCCTTCGCCGCCTATTTCACCAACCAGGACTATCTGGTCGGTTTCAGGGTCATTTTCGGCGAGCTCCAGAGCTTCTGTGAATGTCATGCCCTGGACTGGATCGCCGCCAATCCCGAGGATGAGCCGCTGACCAATCCCTTTTTTGCTCAGCGCGTCAGCCAGTTCGTAGGTGAGGGTTCCGGAGCGGGAGATGATAGTCGTATGCCCAGGTGTCGTGATATGCGCAGCGATGATGCCGAGCTTGTGCGAGCCGGGTACGATGAGGCCGGGACAGTTCGGTCCGACGACCGTGACGTTTTTTTGCTCGGCTGCTTGGTGCACTGCGAGCATGTCATGGACTGGAATAGCTTCGGTGATACAAACGATGAGTTTGATGCCGGCGTCGATAGCTTCAAGCATGGCATCTTTCGCGAAACGAGCTGGGACAAAGATGACAGAAGCGGTGGCGCTCTGTTTTTTCACAGCCTCGTCTACGGTATCGTAGACTGGGATGCCATGAACAGTCTCACCGGCTTTGCCAGGTGTAACACCGGCGACAATCTTCGTTCCAGCCTTTAGCATTTGCTCAGTGTGAAATGCACCGTGGTGACCAGTGATGCCCTGAACCACAACAAGCTGGCTGGCGAGGATATGCTCGCTCCCGTCGTACGCTCCAGCTCCGCTTTCTCTACGTAGCTCGCTAGACGCGGGTCCTGCCGCTCGGTCCGCCCCTAAAATAGTTTCATCGGATGAAACGTATTTTGGGTCCGCCCCGCCGAGCGTCACCCACTTGTGCGGCATTTGCGCGTCCTGTGATTTTCCAATATCTTCGGTCTGTGGTCTACCATCTGCTTGCAATGCAAGCCCTATACACGTCCTCAGGTCCGGCTGCAGCTCCACTCCAGCCTGTCGTAGCAACTCAGCTGCTTTGTCTCTGTTTGTGCCTTCAAGGCGAATAAACAATGGAACGAGACCAGGAATCTGCTTTTTAGCAGCGATGATACCGCGAGCAATGTCATCGCAGCGGGTGATACCGGCAAAAATATTGACGATGATGCTCGTTACGCCCGGCAGGTCGGTGATTTCCCGTAAGTTCTTAACGAACACATCTTCGCCGGTGCCACCGCCGATGTCGAGGAAGTTAGCAGGGCGTGCGCCCGCGGCGTAGATAGTATCCATGGTGCTCATCGCCATACCGGCACCGTTTGCGATAACCCCAATCGTTCCACCGAGAGGCTTTATAGCCTGCGTTTTGGGCCAGTCGAAGTTGTTGTGGCGGAAACGGGCGTTGTCGTCAACCATAACTTTCGCATCCGCACATACCAACTCTCTACCCCTGTTTTGCTCAAGGTCTGTCTTTGAGCAAATGACGAGGGGGTTGATTTCGAGAAGGAGGAGGTCGTTGTCAAAAAAGCAGCGTTCAAGAGAAGCGAGCAGTTCTGCGAGTTGTTGGGTATCGGTAGAGAAGAGGTCAGCTAGCTTTTTGGCTGTATCTGGAGTGTTGTAAGGGATAACCATGACATGCTCGCCGCGGGATTCTATCTCAACACCACCTTCTTTCGCAGCGAGCCATTCGACGCGGCGCAGGTCGCGGTTAACGCGCAGAGAAAGGTACAGTTCACGGTCGATATCGAGCGCTTGTTCTATAAGGACCACCGAAGGCGTATGTCCTTTTATCTCGAGCTGTTCTATCTCGCGGCGGGTTTTCTCCAGCTCCTCTTGCGTGTGAACCAGCTTCACACCGCCGAGCTTGCCGCGGCCGCCGACCGGAACCTGGCTTTTTACAACGGCTGGGAAGGGAAATGGCAGTTCGCCGAGCGTGTCTTCTGGTCGGACGATAAACCCATTTGGTATTGTCGCGCCAGCATCTTGTACTAGTGTTTTGGCCTGATATTCCAGTAGTTGCATAGTTCTCCTATTGTATCACCTCTGTTATAATACAGCATGTGAATGAGATAGCACTGAAGATACAGCGTATTGCCGGACTTGATGAGCCGGTGACTTTGACCCGCCCCGAGCCGCAGTTTGGCGACTTTGCAACAAATGTTGCATTGCAGCTGGCCGGAAAACTAGGGAAGAATCCGCGTGAGATAGCCGAGGAAATTGCCACAAAGCTTCGCGAGTCGGGCGAATTTGCCGAAGTCACTGTCGCCGGTCCCGGCTTTATAAATTTACGCTTAACGGACGCTGCTTTATTTGATTTGGCCTCTGTCGGCCCAAGGCTGTCGGCTGTCGACTCCACGGTGGTTATCGAAACCAACAACCCAAACCCCTTTAAAGCCATGCATATCGGCCATGCGTTTAACGCAATTTTAGGCGATACTGTCGCGAATCTGCTAGAGGCTAGCGGAGCACATACCTACCGTGTGAGCTACCACGGTGACGTCGGGGCGCATGTTGGTAAAAGTATGTATGCTTTGCTGCGGTACGTTGACGGCCGTCCAGAGAAGCTTCTGGAGGTACCAGAGGCTGAACGTAACAGTTTTATGAGCCGCATGTATGCTGAGGGGGCAAAAGCGTATAAAGAAGATGAAACGGCAAAGGCTGAGATTGACGAGTTGGCTCGCCAGTCGTTTACACGCGAAGATTCGGTCTATGCCGCGGTCTATGAGACGGTGTTTCACTGGAGTTTTGAGCAGATTGATGCGACAGTCGCGCGGCTCGGCAATAAACCAATCGTCAAACGGTTCCTCGAGAGCGAAGCTGACGCGCGCGGCGTGAAGATCGTCAAAGACAATGTGCCGAAAGTATTTCAGGAGAGCGACGGCGCACTGATCTTCAAAGGCAGCGAATATGGTAGTTTTGACAACGTTTTTGTAAACCGAAATGGTTTAGGGCTGTACGGTGCGCGCGATATAGGACTGATCCAGCTCAAAAACGAGCAGTATCACCCTGACAAAAGCTATATCGTGACAGCCGAGGAGCAAAAAGACTATTTCAAAGGGGTGTTAGCGGCAGCTAGCCTCTGTTTTCCGGAGCTAAAAGATGTGACGGTGAACATATCGACCGGTACGGTCAAACTAACTACCGGCAAAATGAGCTCGCGTGACGGCGATGTTATAGAGATAGCATGGTTGTTTGACGAGGTGGCGAACGCTATCCGAGATCGCGGCGGTGAGCCGACAGAAGCAGTTGTAGCCGGAGCGCTACGCTATGCGTTCCTCAAAGTCCGTATCGGTAGCGACGTCGTATTTGACGTTAACGAGTCGGTGAGTATACAGGGCAACAGTGGTCCGTATTTGCAGTATGCGCATGCGAGAGCTTTTTCGATACTCGAAAAAGCAGCCGACAGCCGACAGCCGACAGCCGACAGAGAATCGCTGGATGAAAATGAGCGTAGTTTACTGCGGAAAATTGGCGAGTATAGCGAAGTGGCCGAAAAAGCCATGACGGAACTATTACCGCACCATATTTGCACTTACCTCTACGAACTCGCGCAGGAGTTTAACCGGTTTTACGAAAAATGCCGTATCATCGGCGACGAACGTGAAGCTTTGCGTCTTGAGCTCGTCACCCTCTACCGTGACACATTGGCTCACGGTCTCGGTTTGCTCGGTATAGCCGCGCCGGAAAAGATGTGAGTTAGTTGCTCCGTCTGATCCTTGTCAGGCAGCTCGTACAAAACCTCGGTGTTGTCGTGTGGTTTCGTTTCATGAGGAGTAGGGTTGCTTCTGTTGTCGGGGTGGCGTGCATGACGCAGTCGTTCGGACAGTGATTGCGTAAACCGAGGAGATGACCTGTCTCGTGGGTTGTCGTGAAGGCGATGAGGCGGGGGACGATGGTTTGCTTGAGTCGGTGATAGATGGGGGTGTCTGAGATGATTCGGTCAGCGCATACTGCGCCTTCGGCCCAGTCTGGTATCGAGTAGCCGAAGGGGTCGACGCGACCTCTTTCTGTCGGCACAAAACCGGGGCGAGTTATGACGGACACGTTTTTTAAGGCGTTCGATATGCCGAGCGCTACTCTATCGTGGTGTTGCCGCCGTATGAACTCCTGGATGTCGATACCGCTGCCAGTTTGCGAGTGGGCGTGACTAAGGTTATAGATTTCCGGTTCGTCAAATGTCTCGACAGAGACGGATGCCGTATGATGAAAGACCCGCTGCAGCTCGGTATTTACCATGTCGAAGCATCGCTCCATGGTGCGACTCTTAGGGTTATCGGTTACGAAGCGAAATGTTCCTGACATGCAACTCCTCTCTTGTTTACTGTTTCGCCGTTTTCGGCTCATCAGCGCGGGCGCTCACCCGCGGACAGTTTGCCCCGAGGGCGGAGGGGGGAGCTGATAGCTCAACCCAGCATCTCCGTCACACTCGGGGTTGGGGTAGGGTGTCCGTCGTCAGAGGAGCGCTGGTGGTAGTGGCATCACTAGCATCCAAGCGGCAGCCATGAGACCGAGCGTCCCATAAATGGCTTCTGCGACGGCCTGGGAGCTGCTACTCTCTATCAGGGCCTTGCGAAGAAGTGCTACCCCACTACCAAGAGAGACGGCAACCATGATACTGATGAAGATAATTATCATGTCGTATCATCCTTTCTTAAAGAGCGGCGCTCGACCGGATTGTCTCGCGCTAGGAACTACTTTACAAGAAGATGAAAATATTACTAGATAATATATAGTTGAGTCAATAATATCTTGACTAAAATAATAAATATAAGATATGATGAAACATAACATGCACTGGATACAACGACATATACTTGACCAACTGATGACACATCGCGTCTTGAGATTTTCTGAGCTGAGGGCAGAGGGTGTTGAGAGCAATTTGTTTCAGTATCACCTGAGGCATATTATACGGAAAGGTCTGGTGGAGAAATGCGAGGGCGGGTATCAGCTGGCGCCAGCCGGGCTCTACTATGCTGACCGGTTTAGTCCCACGTACAAGGGCGAGCGACCACAACCAAAGCTGGTCACGGTGGTTGTTGTCAAAGACTGCAAAGACAGGGTGCTGCTGACGCAAAAACAACGTCAACCGTGGCTGGGCGATTATCACCTGCCGGCCGGGAAGATTCATACCGGCGAGTCAACAGACGATGCTGCGACACGCGAACTAGAAGAAAAGACCGGGCTTTTGCTTGATGATGTGTGGTTTCGTTGCTTGGCGCATATCCAGATCGTTAAGAGCGGTGTTGTCGTGAGCGATTATTTCGGATTTCTGTTTGCAGCGAATTATGACGGCGAGGTGAGTAGTGGTTACTGGTACGACCCCGGTAGTGCGTCCGAGTGTATCGAGCTGGCGCCTAGTGTGCACGAGCTACTGGAGTTCGAACGCAAGGGTGACGGTAGGTTTCATTCGGCGGTGATAGAGCTTATGTAGGACTTAGGATATAAATAGAGTTGTAATCACGGTGCATCAAGCGTATACTTTCTGACAAGGAAGTATGCCTCAATGAGTAAAAACAGCGCACAATCCGGAATGATGCCACTAGTCATTCTTTGCGTTGCTGACTCGGCGGTGTAGTTCCTGGTACGACTTCTGAAAACTACATGACCGCCGAGAACCTCGGCGGTTTCGTTGTTTCAGGAGTTGATAAGCGTTTGGCGAGAGCCGTCAGGCGTTTTGACAGCGAGGAGGAAGTATGAATGTGGCTGTAGCCGAGAATGATACGAAGGAGTTCACTCTCCGTGCATTCCTGCGGTACCTTGCAGAGCAAGAGCTGCTAGTGGCGCGCGACTCGTGTGTTGCTGCCGCGTTGCGGCTTGATGTGACCCAGCGGGTCATGTCTTCGGCTGTGCACACGGCTTTGACCTGTGGCTACGTGCGACGGTCTCGGAGCGCAGAAGCCCGAGATTTCTACGACAACCCCGTGACGTTCACCATAACGGAGCGGGGCAGGAAGTATCTGACTGTAACCGAGCAGTAGTGCTTCCGAGGTGTGGGGTGGACGGGGCGCAACATGCCCTGTCCACCCCATGCTGGAAACTTACTATCTCCTCGCTTTATTTCACACTGTGAATTTATTATAATGAAGCGTATTATCAGAGGTGAAGGAGAAGTTATGGCAGAGAAGAAGACTACGAAGGCGAAGAACAAACCGACAGATGCACTGAAATCATACGCATCAGCCGCGGCGAAAAAGACCCAAGAACAGGGTAGCGGCTTTTTGAATTTTATTCGAGAGCAAGGGGTGATCGGTCTGGCGGTTGGTCTGGCGATTGGTGCTGCAGCCGGCGACACGGTGCGCAAGCTTGTGGAGGGATTTATCAACCCGATAGTGCAGTTTATCGTTGGTTCAGGCGACAAGTTGGCAAACGCCAACTGGACACTAGAGCTTTGGGGTCGGCAAGCTGATTTTCAGTGGGGTGCTTTTGTTAGCTCGGCTATCACACTTATCGCGACGGCACTGGTGATCTACCTGATCATCAACCTTTTGAAGCTTGATAAGCTCGACAAGAAGAAAGACTAGTTTTCTTAAAAAAATGAAAAAGCCTCTCCAGTTCCGGCGGAGAGGGCTGGGCTGTGCCGTTCGGTAGAGTCACCTTGATGTGGTTTTTTCTCCTCCTACTGGGCACGTCGCCTCATGCAGCCTTTGTCGCGGCTAGCGCACGTCGCCACCGCCGTCTCCGGTCTCCTCGTCCGTAGTTCGGCAGGGGCCCGTTGTTCTTGCGGTGATCTTTGTACTTCGATCGAAGCCACAGGAATTGCTTCCCATGTTCCTCGATAACGAAGATGACACCTTCTCGCATCAGCTCGGCGACGGCCTCACGGATGACCTTGTCGAACTCGGGTTCTTTTGAAGGCTTCTTCACTCTTCTCGAACCGAGTTCGTGCCCATCGTTTTGGACGCGAGCGATGCCGAAACAGAACGGGCTGGTCTCGTTCGCGATCTCGATGGATCCTCCGACGCGAATCAAGGCTTCTACGTACCTGCCTTTTGCGATTCGCACACGCTGAGCGTGTGCTTCGGCTGACGCAGGGTTTACGCCGGATCGGTGCACTGACACCATCTCCTTACGTGTAACTCCATTTTGGCTCCGGCCGGTCCGGAACTCCCATGGTTACAAGCAAAATAATACAATGAGACTACGCTTGTCAAGAGAGGCGTCACAAACTACTAGTGCAAAAGGAAGAATTAACTGTGTACAGCTCCTCATGTACCTGAGTATAATAGTGCGTAGGTTAGGAGAGGTTGATGTATGAATATGCTTGAAAGTGCCGAGGCGATGATTCGACGCGCAGCAAAACGCGTTGGATTAAGTCCTCTGCAAACCGAAAATGTGCTGAAGCCTATGTACGAACACCACTTTGAGATTACGGTTCGTGGCGTAACCCACCAGGCGTATCGGGTGCAGCATAGCAATGCGCGCGGTCCGTTCAAAGGCGGGATCCGTTTTCATCCGCATGTTGATAAAAACGAAGTTCGGGCGCTTGCGACGCTGATGAGTCTGAAATGTGCAGCGGTCGATATACCGCTCGGTGGCGGTAAAGGTGGTGTAGCGTTCGACCCGCGGTTGTATGACGCGGAGCATGTTGAAGAAGTCTCGCGTGAGTTCGTACGCGGGCTGAAAGATGTTATAGGACCGGAAGTTGATGTGCCGGCACCAGATGTCAATACGGATGACAAGGTTATTGGCTGGATGGTTGATGAGTACGAAAAACTGACCGGTGATATGACACATGCGAGTTTTACGGGCAAGGCGGTTGGGAAGGGTGGCAGCGAAGGTCGTACCGAAGCGACGGGCCGTGGTGGCGTGATAGCGCTTCGGGAATATTGTCGAGCGGCTGGTGTTGCGACAGAGGGTTTGACGGTAGCCGTGCAGGGTATCGGCAATGTCGGGTTTTATTTTGCGCAAATTGCCCAGGAAGAACTGGGTGTCAAGATAGTCGCGGTAGCAAATTCGCGCCAGATGATAGAAAACCGTGACGGGCTGGATTTTCGGGGCTTGGAATTTACGAAAGACGCGCTGGCGGCCATAGAGGGGAGTGCTCAGCCAAGCGAAAATATCCTCGGTGTAAAAGCCGATGTGCTCGTGTTTGCTGCGCTCGGCGAGGTTGTTCACGCGAACAATGTGGCGCAGATTCAAACGCCTCTTATACTTGAACTTGCCAACGGACCGATAGATGACATGGCGCTCGCTACGCTCGAAAAACGCGGCGTTGTTATCATCCCGGATATCATCGCGAATGCTGGCGGGGTTATCGTGAGCTATCTGGAGTGGTTGCAGAACCGCGCCGATGAACATTGGAGTCTCGAAACAGTCAACGAAGAGCTCGATACCATCATGGTCAAGGCGATGATGGCAATACTTGAACGGGCGCAGAGCGAGAGCGTTCCGCTTACTGAAGCGGCGTTTATGATCGCGATCGAGCGTTTAACAAATGAAGGGCGTGATGTATGACAAAACCGTCTTTTAAACCAAAGCACATACTTTGGATGGATCTCGAGATGACAGGGCTTGATCCGGCGGCGGATCGTATCCTTGAGGTGGCGGCTATAGTGACGGACTGGAATTTTACGGAGATAGCTACCTACGAGGCGGTGAAAAAAGTCGATGCCGGTCTCATGGAGGCGCGGATGCGGATTCCATTTTGGGAAGAAAATGCCCCCGTGCGAGACGCGCTCATGGCGCAAAATGCGTCGGGAAGCGAGAGTGAGACGGTCGAAGACGAGTTACTCAAATTTATACATGAACACATTGGCCCGGAAGGCAAGGTTTTGCTGGCTGGTAATTCGATTCATCAGGACCGTAAGTTCATCGAGAACGAGTGGCCGCGGCTCAATGCACAGCTGCACTACCGCATGCTTGATGTGAGCGCTTGGAAAGTTGTTTTCGAGGGGCGGTTCCGTAAGAGTTTTAAAAAGAGCGAGTCGCACCGTGCGCTCGAAGATATTCGCGGCAGTATAGAAGAGCTGCGGTATTATCTGGGTATGGTAAAACACGCATGAGTATCACAAAAAACAGGGTTCGCAGAGCATTTTTTCTAGCTTGCCAGGCAGTCTTTTTTGTCATAGCAGTAAATGGTCTGACGAGGGATTTTTATGATCAGGCAGGATGGCTCGGACTACTCGGCTTCGTAATCGCGTTCTTGCCGGATATTTTGCGGCGTTATGCGAAGCTTGTGCTGCCGTTTCGTTATGAAATCTGCCTCATGTTTTTCGTCTTTTTGTCGCTTATCGCCGGCGAGTACTTTGATCTCTATGGTAAGTTTCTATGGTGGGATGATGCATTACACTTTGCTTCAGGGCTGCTCGTTGGGTATGTGGGGCTGCTTGTTCTACATATAGACGACACGAAAAAGCGCGCCGTCAGCGGGCCATGGTTTGCGGCAATCTTTGCCTTCTCGCTTGCTGTCGCAAGCGCGGTTGTCTGGGAGATATTTGAATTTACCGTTGACCAGTTTGCTGACGGTCATATGCAATACGGACTAGTCGATACGATGGTCGATATCATAGACGCGACCGTCGGCGGACTTATCATCGCTTGTATCGGCTTTATATACTACAAATTTTCCCGCGGAAAATGGTTGCGAGGGCTGTTTGATGCCTTTGTGAGTCTAAATCCGTGGGTCGTAAAATAATGAAGGATGGACGTGCTATGCTCGAAATAAAGACAGACAGCAGACGAAAGAAATATATCGTTACGATAGCGCTTATCCTCGGTTTTATCGGGGTAGGGTACGCTGTGTGGCAAGTTGGTTTGCTACTACAAGCATCCGAACCGACGGTTACGTTCAACCCGAAAACAGAGACGGAGCTGACCGCAAGCAGTGTTACAAGCAAAATGCTTGTCATGGGCGACGTGTACTGGGGGCGATACATAAACGACTGGTCGCAGGCGAGTTCTTTGAAGTATGCGTACCCGTTTCAGCGTTTGAGTGAGTTTGAACGCGACAAATACAATGCGTGGATTGCCGATATGGAGTGCCCTATCACGAACAATCCCAAAGTCAGTTCGGCGGTCGAGGACAGTACGCTTCAATTTGATTGTTCACCAGCATATTTACCAGAAGCAAAAAAATGGTTTACCGCTTTTACGCTCGCGAACAACCATACCGATAACCAAGGCGCGGCCGGGTACACCGAGACGCAAAAGCATCTCGACGAGCACGGTATACAGTATTTTGGCAGTTATGACCCGGAAGATTATGCGAATATCTGCAATGTTCTCAGTATCCCGGCAACGGTTACGATGAGCGACGGCTCAAAAAAGGACGGCAAGTTGCCGTTTGTTTGGTGCGGGTATCACGGCGTTTTTAGGACGCCGAGTGCCGAGTCCGTCGCCGTTATGAGCAAATATTCGTCGTTGTTTCCCGTTATCGCTATGCCGCATAGCGGTGCTGAGTACAAAACCGGACCCGATGAGATAAAAACAACACTATACCGCGGACTTATCGATGGCGGGGCGGACGTCGTACTCGGTGACCATGCGCACTGGGTACAAACCAGCGAAGCATACAAAGGCAAACTCATCGTTTACTCGCTGGGTAACTTTATATTTGACCAGCAAGGCGCAACCGAGCTCACGCGCAGCGCGGTGATAAGTATGACGGCAAGTATCGATGCTCATACAGCACCGGACATAGATAAGTGGCTAGCGCTCGGGGAATCGTGCGGAGCGTACACCGACAACTGTCTTGCGGAGGCGACGAAACAAGGGCTGACAAAGCTGCCGTTTCGGCTTCATTTTGCCGTGCTTGGGAGCAATAACAGCGGTAAAATGGTGCACCTTGCAACAGATGCGGAGCTTGCGAGTATAAAACAACGGATGAACTGGCAGCAGACGATAACAGGACTAAGCGGTAACAGTAGCGGAGAGTAGATATGAGAACATTTGCAGAAATTGAAGCTATGGTGCTCGAAATGCCGGGTTGCGTAAAAGAGTACCCGTTCGGGGAAGGTGTGGCGGTTTACTTTTTAGATCGGAGACCCCAGACCTCAGATCCAAGATCTGCCCGTAAGATGTTCGCGCTGATCAGTGAAGCTATATCACCGGTGCGTATCAGTTTAAAATGTGATCCGCAGCTCGCGGAGCTACTCCGTGAAAAATACGAAACCGTCCTACCGGGATATCACCTAAATAAAAAACACTGGAACACGATTATTTGTTCCGGGCAGCTGGGTGACGACGAGCTAAAAGACCTTATCCGCCACAGTTACGAACTAGTGAGCGCTGCGTAGGTGTATTACGGCAGCGCCTTTAGCTGAGCGTAGTAGAGCTTGAGATGGTCGTTCAATGTCAGAAGTGTCGACTTTACCGACGCTTTCGACGACTTAGTCCATAGTTCGCTGACGAGTGCATTTTCTGTTTCGAGTTTCTGTAAAAGAATGGTTTTGTAGGTGCTGTCATATTCGCCGTTGATTTTGGCAGTAGCTAGTCGTGCGGTGGTGTCGGCATCGGTCTCCTCGGTTTTGATCTTCGTGAGTTCTTTTGTGGTCTTTGCCGCCGGGATAGCTTTTTGCAATGCCGCGTTGTCACTTGTCAAAACGATCATCAGGTCGGCGTTTACTTTGGCGAGTGCGTCGCTGCTGATGTCTTTTTGCGCCGAATTTGTGAGCGCGAGCAATGCATCGGTTCTGTAGAGAAGCCGCTGGGATAGGGTCGTTGTGTTCGGAGTGAGTGCATTTGCGACAAACGCGGCTATGGTGATAAGCACTATGATGCCGCCGCCAATAAGCAGTGGCTTCCGCAAATTGAGACCGCCGCCACGGGTTCTTGTCGGGGTTGGGACGCTGAGGCCTTTATATGTCGGATCCATACCATTATTTAACCACAAGCGATAACAGAGGCGCAAGAGTGTTACAATGAATACATGCATAATGATGCGCGGGAGGAAGTGCGGAGTCGCCTCGCTATAGAGGACGTTGTCGGTGAGTATGTTCAGTTAAAACGTGCCGGCAGAAGCTGGAAAGGTCTCAGTCCGTTTACCGGTGAAA
This sequence comes from Candidatus Saccharimonadota bacterium, assembly GCA_027492975.1. Classification (GTDB taxonomy): domain Bacteria; phylum Patescibacteriota; class Saccharimonadia; order Saccharimonadales; family Saccharimonadaceae; genus JAPUDS01. The sequence continues at coordinate 3,871 of JAPUDS010000011.1, read as the reverse complement.
AAACCGCTAGTTTCTTCGTTAGCCCAGATAAAAACATCTGGCATGATTTTTCGAGCAATCAAGGCGGCGATGTCTTTAGTTTTATCATGATGGTCGAAGGGCTGGACTTTCGTGGCGCACTCGAACTCCTAGCACGCAAGGCCGGTGTCGATCTCAGCTTGTACGACAATAGCAGCTCGAAGGAACTTTCGGATAAAAAGCGCCGGTTGCTTGCTATCAGTGATAGCGCAGCAGTCTTTTTTCAGCGGTATCTTATAGGTGATAGCGCAGCGGTTACCTATGTCAAAACACGCGGCCTTGATCGTTCGTCGGTCCATGAGTTTCGTATCGGGTTTGCGCCTGACTCGATGAGTGCACTGACCGATTTTTTAACAAAAAAAGGACATGCGAAGAGTGATATACAGGCAGCCGGGCTGCTCAACAGCCGTGGCGGCGACCTGTTTCGTAGTCGTATGATGATTCCGCTCAGTGATGGGCAGGGGCAGATCATCGGGTTTACCGGCCGGATCGTCGGCGACGTCAAAAACGCACCCAAATACCTCAACACCCCTCAGACCATACTCTACGACAAAGGCCGCCACGTGTTCGGTCTCTTTCAGGCAAAGCAAGCAATTCGTGACGCCGGATATGTGGTGATAGTCGAAGGAAACCTGGATGTCGTCAGTTCTCATCAGGCGGGTATAAAACAGGTTGTTGCGACCGCTGGCACGGCCATGACGGAGCATCACCTTAAAGCGCTCAGTCGACTCACAACAGATATTCGTCTGTGTTTTGACGGCGACAAAGCGGGGATCGCGGCAACAGAACGGGCGATAGGGATTGCCCAGCGAGTTGGTGTCGATATCAGTATCATTTCGCTGCCATCCGAGTTTAAAGACCCAGATGAACTGATCCAACGAAATGCAGCACTCTGGGTAGGTGTTGTAGAAAAAACACATCCAGCGATAGAATGGATTATCGATCAGTACGAAGCTCGCAACGATATGGCATCGGTGGCAGGGAAACGTCAGTTGACAACCGAAACCTTGAAACTTCTGAAACTAGTCGAGGACCCGGTCGAGCGCGAGCATTATTTTGCCCTTTTATCCGAAAAAACTGGTGCGTCTATGGCGGCAATAAAAGAGCGGTTTGGCCAGCGCGACCTGAGTCCAGAGACGAAGCAGCTCAAGCCGGTAAAGACAGAGGTTGAAATCGTCAAAGAAAATATCCAGCAAGACTATCTACTTGCGCTTATGACTGTTGAGGATGGGGCGGTAGATGTTGCAAAAGACCTAGGTGCGGAGTTTTTTGATGGCGTAGAACGACAAGCATTGTATACGTACTTGCTCGGGCACCGTCCGCCGGAACTTGAGCCCGATATCCCTGAGGAGTTGCATGAAATAGAAACCTATGTCAAAATAGTACAGTTAAAAGCAGAGACGCGCTATAGCGCTCTGGATGGCCAAGACCGACTCGTTGAAGCGGTCAGCCTCGTACGACAACTGAAACGCCAACAGAGAAACAAGCAAAAGCAACAACTAACTGAGGCGCTCCGCAACGCGGAAAGCGTACATGATGAGGCGGAAAGTAACCGGCTTCGAGCCGCCCTGAACGCCCTCATAAAGGAGGAATAGGAACTTAGTGGCACGAAAAAAAGATAATAACCAGAGCCTACAAGATGATTATCTGGTAGGCAATGATATGAGCGACGCATTCGCAACCGACGACAGCCCGTTTTTTAGCGATCCTGATGAGGAAGAGCTAGAAGAAACTGAGGTATGGCAGGGTGATGCTGACTATTTTGACGAAGTAAGCGATGATTCGGTGCGGCTGTATCTTCGTGAAATCGGTAAGATACCGCTCCTGAATGCCGAGGAAGAGCTAGAGCTCGCGCAGAAAGTTGTCCAGGGCGACAAAAGAGCAAAAGACAAGATGGCTGAAGCAAACATGCGCCTAGTTGTCTCTATCGCGAAGCGTTACAGCGGTCGAGGTTTGGATTTTCTCGATCTTATCCAGGAAGGCAACACCGGACTACTGCGTGCAGTTGAAAAGTTCGACCCGGACAAGGGGTTCAAATTTAGTACGTATGCCACCTGGTGGATTCGCCAGGCCATCACTCGTGCTATAGCCGACCAGGCGCGGACTATCCGCATACCAGTGCATATGGTTGAGACTATCAACAAACTACTCCGTACACAGCGGCGTATGACACAGGAACTGAACCGCGAGCCGACCATAGAAGAGCTTGCGAAAGAGCTCGACATGGAGCCGGAAAAAGTCGAGTACGTTATAAAGATCAAACAAGATATTCATTCGCTCGACGCTGGTGTTGGCCGTGATGGCGACGACGACAGCGAGTCGGTTCTCGGTGATTTTATCGAAGACGAAGACGCAACGAGCCCGGAAGAGTCTGCTGCCGGACAGCTGCTCAAAGAGCAGGTCGCTGGAGTTTTGAGCGCTCTTACCGAACGCGAACAGAAAATCATCAAAATGCGCTTTGGTCTCGATGACGGCAAAAATCACACGCTCGAAGAAGTCGGACAGGAATTTTCTGTCACCCGTGAGCGCATCCGCCAGATAGAAGCAAAAGCTCTTGCAAAACTTCGCAAACACAAAGACGCGAAGAAACTGTACGAATATTTACAGCAGTAGCGTCCGACCTATTGCACAAAATGCCTGTGCTTGCGTACCGGTTCGGCTGTTCGCGGCAGCGCGTGGCTCGAGAGAGTTACTGTCAAAGAGCTTGATCATGTGGCGACGATCGACCGGTGCGCGCAGTATGCCAAGTGGTGATAGTCTCAACAGCTCGAGATACTCCATAGAGCAGTACATTTTGCAGGGTCGGTCGAGATAAGCCCAACAAGCAATAGAAAAAAGAAGTCTTCTTTAACAGGGGTGATTTCGTGTAATCTAGTTTACGAAGTCAATCTTGTTCCTATCTATCACACTTTTCTGCTATAACATTCGTTGAAACACGTCGCACTCGGAAAAGCCTGAGCAAGCTCAGCTTTTCTCTCGTTGCTAGTGTTATAGCAGAAAAGTGGGATAGGTCTTAGATTGATTCTTAACTTTTAGTTGTATGTTGTGGTAGGTTTTGTATACTTACTCTAACCGATCGGTTAGAGTAAGTATACAGTTTTTATGAAGATTTATAGGGGTGGTGGTTTAGTGGTTTGACTGTGCGTTTTGTCCTGCGGCGATAGACGCTATACTGGTTAGTATGAAACAGCTGACGCAGCTCATCGGGATTTCCGGCACGCTTGCGAGCGGGAAAGATACCGTAGCGGAGTTTTTGGTGCGTGACTTCGGGTTTACGCATACGTCGACGGGCGATATGGTTCGTAAAGTTGCACGCGCGAAATACGACTCGGTGGAACGGCCGGTGTTACAAAAAGCTGCGACGGAACTGCGCTACAAAAAAGGTGCTGGGGCGCTCGTGCTTGAGGCACTGAAAGAACCAAAGCCTCTTGTTATCACTGGTATACGGACACTCGGCGAAGCCAAAGCACTGAAAGAGGCTGGCGGCGTGTTGTTATTTGTCGACGCGCCTGTTGAAGTTCGATACGAACGCATGAAGTCGCGCCTGAGGGACAACGAAACCATGCTGACACTCGAGGGATTTCAAGAAAACGAGGCCAAAGAGCTCTACGCTGGTCCGAATGACGAAGATTTCAATATACGCGGCGTCGGTGAGATGGCAGATATTGCTATACAGAATGTTTTGCCGCTGGATGACTATATACAACTTGCCTATACAAAACTCGGTTTGAAATAACAGAGATGCTCATGCTTGCGTATAGCGGGGCGCTCCAGTATTATTTATGAAAACTTTACGGAGTGTCACCCTCCACATATAATCAACACTCAGTCTATTCTAGAACGGGCTAATCTG
>JAPUDS010000010.1:4359-18494 GCA_027492975.1 Candidatus Saccharimonadota bacterium | reverse complement strand
TAAAGCCGAAATCAGTACAATCCAGACCTATCAAAAATCACTACTATAAGCGGCTATACACCGATCTACGCTTAATCTATACAATCAATAAACTTCATCATTTGGCGGGCCAATGTACTCCAGACCAATCTGCGCGCTATTTCGCAACTATCTATATGTGCCTTAGCAGATATATTTCAGGTATAATAAGCTAAATGAATATAGAAAGTAGTACCGAACGATGACGCGTCGCCTACTACGGTCCACGCTCATCGCGGCAATTGCACTTGTCGTATCTTGGTTTTGTGTCTTTGCTGGTAATACAGCACAGCATACGAGTCTGTTACAGAGCGCGATTAATTCGTGCGCCAGCTGCCATACTGATGCTCAGAGCGTGACGACTCTTAAAATCAATGAAGAGAAAAATGAGATTGAGCCGACACCTCCGCCATTCTGGGTGCAATCAATCGTTCCACTCAACTCTCTTTACAGCTTCGTTCTGATTATTTTTCTCGGTTATCTTATTCAGCGACATAAAATCCATCTCACGACACAGATGCGGTTTTAGATTATTCTCCTTTTTAGTCGCACCAATTAACTGAGATAGGGAGATAAAATGGATCGTAAATTTTTAGTTATTATTGCCGTAATCATACTTGGCTTCGCGGGGCTTGTCATATTTCAAAAGAATTCAGAGCCCCCGATTGATGTTATTCGATCGAATAACGTAACAGGAAAGCTTGATAGTAAAGTCACTCTAACGGAGTACGTTGACTTTCAGTGTGAGGCTTGTGCAGCATTCTACCCAACTGTTGAAGCGGTCAAAGCAGAGTACAAAGACAGGGTAAAATTTCAAGTGAAGTACTTCCCACTTGGTGGAGGTCACCAGTATTCACGACTGACCGCTAGCTACGCAGAGGCAGCTGCTAGGCAAGGTAAATTCTTCGAAATGCAAGATTTGTTGTTTCCAAACCAGAAGGTCTGGGAAACTGGTAATACACAGGAATACATGGATCGATATGCAAAGGAAATCGGACTTGACATGACCAAAGTGAGTACCGACGTCAAGAGCTCTTCGGTAAGCGCTACCATCAACGCCGATCTGAAAGAAGTTCGAGAGATGGGCGGGACGGGTACTCCCACCTTTGCGCTAAATAACAATCGGATTGATAATCCAGACAACACCGTTGAGGCATTTGCGAAGCTACTTGATGATGCACTGGCGAAAGCGGGACAATAATGAAGCGCATGAGCTGGACAGTAGATAGGGTGTTGCCCTATCTACTGTTAGTCGGTGGTGCTATTGGCGTAATGCTGGCCATGGCGTTGACGGTCGAAAAGATTTCGCTACTCGAGAACCCCCAAGCTATTTTGAGCTGTGACATAAACCCTATTATCTCATGTGGGTCAGTAATTAATACCCCGCAAGCATCAGCCCTAGGGGTGCCAAACACCCTTATTGGTATTATCGGCTTTAGTGCAGTTGCGACGATTGGCGCAGCACTGCTGGCCGGCGCTCGCTTTAAGCGCTGGTTTTGGCGTGGGCTGCAAGTCGGCGTAACCTTCGGGGTTATAGCGGTCACATGGCTTCAATACCAGAGCATATACGTGATCGGTGCGCTTTGTCCGTTCTGTATGGCCGTATGGACGGTAATGATTCCGATATTTCTTTACACGACACTATACAATTTACAGAATAGTATGTTCCAAATATGGAGGGTCCCTGATCGAGCGATTACATGGGTACGGCGAAATCATCTTGGAATTTTAATAATGTGGTACTTGGTTATTGTAGCCGCCATCCTCGAACGATTCTGGGATTATTGGTCAACGCTGCTGTAAAAAAGGTACACTGGTATCATATGAGCTCCGCACACAACCACGACGACAATGATGGTAGCATTCGATTCGGCATCATCCTAAATAGTCTTTACACGATAGTAGAATTTGGATTCGGTATATTAACGGGCAGTCTAGCGCTTATAGCCGATGCTACTCATAATTTGACAGATACGGTAACTCTTTCGATATCGTACGTCGCCAATCGGATAGCACGTCGATCGCCAGATGAATCCAAAACCTTTGGTTATGGGCGAGCAACTATTTTAGCTGCACTCTTAAACGCTACTATCATGCTACTGGTGGCCGGCATAATAATTTACGAGGCAATTAGTCGTCTATTTCATCCTACGCCAGTAGAGGGCGGTGTCGTTGCGCTAGTCGCCCTAGTTGGAGTTGGAGTGAACGGTTCGATTGCATATGTACTATCAAAGCGCCGACAAGACTTAAATATGAAAAGCGCGTTCGTAGACATGGCCTTTGACGCACTTTCTTCGTTAGCAGCAGTGATCGCTGGTCTTATTATGTGGCTTACTGGTGTTGCGTATATCGATAGCATTGTCGCCCTTCTGATTGCATCATTGCTGATATACAACGTTATTAAGATTTTTCGTGAGGCAATACAAATACTGCTCGAGGGGACCCCAAGCAACTTGCAGATCAATGATGTCGCTCTCGCTATCCGTAAGGTCAACCAAGTAGAAAAGGTTGACGATTTGCACATCTGGAGTATTAGATCAGGCTACTTTGCGTTAAGCTGTCACGTCGTCCTGGCATCACCTAATCAGCCGAAGGACAATGAAGCTGTCCTTGCGGAAATAAAGAACATACTGCGCACTGAATTTAGCATCGCCCATAATACAATAGAAGTTGAGCTATCGCCGTGTACGGATGATGAATACACAGGGGCACACTAACCCTAAACATTTAAAGAGGGCGCGAGACCGTATTGTAGCAACATTCTACATAATAGGGTATAAAATGCTTAGTACCCAATACATAGGTTTAAAAAGTTTCGCGTATGATTCACAAGTACTTTTGAATCTGACCGTCTCATCATTTCACAACTATCACTCTGAGATAAAATATTTAGACTTCCTTCCCATAAAACATGATCGTCGATAATGGCTATTTTTCGATGGTGCCTGACGGTATACAGCACTGTTATGCCGATGCTCTGCATATCCTGCACGGATTCGTATGCCTGATTGATATAGCTACCATCGTGTTCACTTGGGGGCCGAGAATTCACTGTAATCTGAATACCCCTTCGGCGTGCTTGCTTCAAAATAGGCAAAATCATATCCATCCGCTTCCTTGTAATAAACGGACTCTCAATATAGATGCTGTGGCTCACATGCCCAAGATCTCTTACGAACGATCCGTAGAATGTTTCATTATCAAATAGTCGTGAAGTGCAGAGCGCGGTTGCGCCAAGGCTATTGGAGAATAGTTGCTTAAACATCGCTATTCTCCGCACACTCGGTATCGTCTTCGACTTCGACAACGCCTAGGTTATCTAGTCCTACTAGAGTTCTATAATCGTCCCTTATGCCCAGCCATGAAAATAACTCTAGGTCTTTAGATCTGGAGTTATTTTTATAGTGTCGGATGAGCGGGATTCGAACGGGAGCAAAAGTCTTTGCTCCCCGGCACTTTCGAAGCTTAGGCGACGAAAGCGAATCCCTCCTCCCCAGCCCTACTCAGCTTTTTTCGAATGCGCCCTGCGCCACTTCTCTATCTCGCCGTGGTGACCGCTGAGCAAGACCTCAGGTACTTTCATGCCCTGAAACTCTTCCGGACGAGTATACTGTGGAAATTCCAACGTCTCATCATCAGAAAAGCTCTCTATCGCCGCACTGTTTTCGCCGCCAAGTACGCCCGGCAGTAGCCGAACGATACTGTCTATAACAGTCATGGCCGGTAGCTCACCACCAGTCAACACGTAGTCGCCGACGCTGATTTCTTCGTCGACTAGTTCCAGTATGCGCTCATCATACCCTTCATAGCGCCCGCAGATAAAAATATAATCATCATCACTCGCAGCATACCGCCGCGCCGCCGCCTGCGTCCAGCGCACGCCGCGCGGTGTCATGAGTACTACCTTTGGTTTCTTGCCAGTCTCTTCAAAGACTGTCCTCGAAGAAGTTTCGACGGCGTTCCAGAGCGGTTCGACCCGCAGCAGCATGCCATCACCACCGCCGTATGGCGTGTCGTCGACCGTTCGTCGCGGCCCAAGTCCAAATTCGCGAAGATCGACGGTCGACAGCCGGGCGATCGCATCTTTTTGCGCCTTCCACAGCATAGAACTCCCAAAAACGCCGGTAAACATCTCCGGAAACAACGTAACAACCTGAAACTTTCTCATTCCGAAAGGACAGTCCTTTCGGAACTGTGCGAGAGGACGTTTCTTACGTAGTTCTTATACATATAACACCGTTTCATCTGTTATAGTCTACTGCTACTTGACTTTTTTGTAAATATTTGTTATAATGAAAATGTACTTTCGCACACAGCTAACTAGGGCGAAGGTCGTCCTTTTTGTACCTCGAGAGGAGAAAGATGCCTACATCCACCTATCTCATGTGTTGGGCGCAGTTCGCCATAGCGGCGGCCTTCACCTGGGGCTTCGTGACCACCGGAGACCCATTTCATGCCGGAATGGCAGTCTTCTGCTTTGGCAGTGGAATACTAATGTCGCAGGCCGCCAAGTGAAAGTGAAGTGACCATATGACCATGTCAGACCCCACCCCCACCAGGATACGCGAGGACAGGACAGAATCTCGCGCCGTAACGGCGATATTCTGGACATTCGTCCTGATCATGTTCGGGCTGGTTGTCTACGTGATCAGCGCCTACAACGAGAACTCGTTGCTGGCACTCGTCGCATTCATGCCAGCCACGGCCGCAGGGATTGTCGGTATGTGGCACGCCAACAAGAACTTCCGTGACTGGTGCGTTGCCGCGGCCCTGACGCTACTGCCGATGCTCATGACCATCATGAGCGCATACGAGTTCTTAGCCCCCTAACCCCTCTTGCCGATTCGGCTCCCTGACTCCAGGTTCACTACCTGACCAGGTCGAGCCTGGAGTCAGCGGAGCCCGGCTAGCGGGCTTTTTTCATACCGAAAAGACAGTCGTACGGGAGGGTACTAAAAAACGCGACTGTTTTGGTCGCGCTTTCTAGCTCACACATAAGTCCCTAACTTTCGCTAGTTTCTTATCTCGCAGTCCATGTGATGAACTTACGCGTAATTATATATCAAGATCATCCAGGTCCGCAAGCTCTGCGCGGGTCTTTTTTGCGAGATCCGACTCTTTTTCCACAGGCTCATCTGGTACGTTATCCACACCGTCATCACTAACTGCAGCAACAGGAGCTGTTTCCTGGACTGGAGCGGATTTCTGGCGTGGTGTGCCGCGTTCGCTTTCCGGGCGATCGACGTCAACAATTTTGAGGTTGTAACGGGCATCATTTTTCGTACCGAGTGCACGAAGTAGCGCACGCAAACTCTGAGCTGTGCTGCCGCGCTTGCCGATAACACGGCCGATATCTTCCGGGTCAACCGTCAGTTCGAGCAAAACGCCCTTTTCGTCGACAGATCGCTCCACGACAACCGCTTCCGGTTTGCCGACAAGACTTTTGACGATGTATTCGATAAATTGCTGATCTATAGTCACTGACATAGGTACCTCCTTCAGGCTCTACTGGTAATACAACTATTGTACCGCAAAATGCTGGTGCTTAGAAAGATTTTTTAAGGGAGAGGTCGAACCCCTCCCTGTTACAACCCAAATTTCGTCTGTTACTCGGCTGGGGTTTCGACTGTTTCTTCAGCCGGTGCTTCGGCTACCGGAGTTTCCTCGGCCGGTTCTTCTTTTGGTTGGTTCTTGCGGAGCTTTTCGGCGTTCTTTGTCGAACCGCTCTTAGCGCTCCTTACTTTCACCCAGTCAGGAAGTTTGACCTTGTTGTCCCCGAGAAGCTTCGCAACACGAGTCGTCGGCTGCGCGCCATTTTTCAGGTAAAGATCAACCTTTTCGGCATCAAACTTTACTTCTTTTGTATGCGGGTTGTAGCTGCCAAGATAGGCGACTACGCGGCCGCTCGACGGATGACGGCGAGCTTCCTGAACGGCAATACGGTACGTTGGGTACCCAGTACGGCCAAGGCGTTGCAAACGGATTGCGAGCATGTTTTCTTATACGTCCTTTTCTTAACTATCTCTAAAAGTCAGTGGTAGATTATACCGGTGTTACTGGCAAAAGTCAACGCTAAAAACCGGGTTGTGTGCGAAACGAGACCACACAACCACTCCGCCATCTTTTGTCCCACCACTTGTATGACCCGGGCAAGACCAGCCCTCGTAGCCGGATATGACAGGCTCTGTTGCCGCCGTCAGCCCGAGAAAACGCGCTTAAAAGGACGATATTCTGGCCAAATTAGTTCTTATCCCTAGAGCGACCGCGCCACCCGAAACCCAATACTCGTGTACGCGCCCCCAGGCGCACCGTGCAAATGCAGCGCAAACACCCCGGCGTGCGTCCCGTGGTCCCAGCTACCGCCACGAAGGAAGGCACGCAAACCCGCTTCGCCGCGGTTGCTGTAGAGTCGACCAAGTCCATTGGTCCCTGCATTCCAGCCAGAGGCCGCTGGCGTACCATAGCTCGGTAATGCCTTGGGGTCGAGACCACCCAGCTCAAGATTTGGATCATTCCACTCCTTCCAGGCATAGGCAGACTCACCGGTGAGACCGGGCTGCTGGCCGCCAGCGATGGTACCGCTCGTCCACTCATACACATTGCCGGAAAGATCCCAGATAACTTCGCCGTTTGAGAGCGTCAGAGTGCGGCGCTGGTCGCCGCTCGTTTGACCAGTGCCGTAGTAGCCGTCACCGTCGTCTGCAGACGCTGCAAGGGCATTTGCCGGCACGTTGTCGGTGTGACCGCGGAACACGTAGCCGCTGCCGACTACGCCGCCACTCCAGTTACTCGGAACACTGATGATGTTATGGGCAAGTGTCAGCCATTCGGCTTCGGTGATGAGATGGTACTGACCGCCCACCGGGTCGACATTTGCCGACACTGAGATAGCGCTCGTCTGCGAGATACTTACCCACGGCGTTCCGCCAGGAGTTGAGACCGCGTTGCCGCTCCCATCGTTTTTCGCCTGGTATTTCATGACGTAAAAGTCGCTAGTACCAAACAGTGCGTTGCCCGGAACCAGTATGTAGCCCGCGTGTGTCGGATGCGGCGGCAGCGGCGTTCCCCAGACCAACTGGTCGCCCAGATAAGCACAGGCCGAGAGGCCTTTTATGAGGTAGAGCGTCTCTGGAAGATGGACAGGCATATCCTGATACTCGGTCGAGGTCAGCGCCACAACCGGCGTCGGCGCCGACCAGACAGATCCGCCGGTACCGTCGGCCGCGAGGACATGGCCGCCAGCGATCGAAACGCTGGTGATGTTACTTGCGGTGTGGGTATGGCTCACGGCAGCTTTTGTTGCCAGGCCGTTTGTCAGAGCCGTGTTCGTCGCGTAGTCACCAGTTGGCTGTTTGCCGTCCAGAGCGGTCTGGAGGCCGGTGACGTCGCTGACGGGATGTGTATGGGCAAAGTCGGTGACGTCGGCTTTTTCGAGCGTTACATCGCCGGTTTTGCCAGCAACAGATGTCACAGGAGCGGTTTCATTGAGTTTGTCGCGAACGTCTTGACCTAGTTTACCCTCAGAGATAGAACTATCTTGCAGCTGCGACTCGGCGATAACGGCGTCTTTTAGCGTCCCGTCAGCGTTATGTGCCTGCGAGAGATAGTCGTTGAGTATCTGTCCCCACTGACCTGCGTCGGAGCCTGGAGTTGGAAGCCGAGTCATGAAAATACCCTCCCGGTCATGCCAGCAGGGCGAACTAGTTGACGATTTGTCAAATTATGAGCTACAGAACCTTTAAGCTCTCTCTCTCTCTCTCGATTTTTTGTTGTATTAAATACATCAGTAATCTCCCCCTGCTTTTCTTTGGTCTTTCGGACTGCTCGAAGCTTATGGTTAGCATTTGGGTTAATGATACTAAGTGGGGATGGGCGTGTCAAGAGCCGTGTTTCGTGCCAGCACTGCTCGTAAACCCTTGACGGATCAACAATGCTACCAGCTTCTTCGTCTTGATCGACCTATAGTATCCTTGACTCATAGGCTACTTCGCGAGCACAAACTGACCTTTTTTCACCGCTTGTTCAGCAAAATCGATGTCAACTGGCAAAAGCTTCAGTGGTAGAGCTATCCTGATGCGCTCTGGCACTTCCAGATACGTTAACAACGCGTCATTCACCATGTCCACTAACCCCTCAGGCGTCTTGCTCTCTGTAATGATCAGTCCTCGCACCGCACTACTGTCTACTTGAGTGATTTTTGCTGTGAAATATCCAGATTTTTTATCATAGGAAGCATCAACAGTGATTGACTGTGGTAGCTTGTGCTGATAGGCCGACAGCTCTAGCATGTCGGGTTTGTCAAAATAGGCTTTGACATAGTGGATAAAGCGTTTCATAACTATATTGTACCATTTCTTGACCGGTATATCAAACCAGGCGCGTTTATGTTAGGTTATGCACGCGGGAGCGTCACACCGGCTTTCTTTGCGAGCTTTATGAGCTCGGCGTTGAAGAGTAGCAATTTGTATACTTACTCTAACCGATCGGTTAGAGTAAGTATACAAAAAATATGATATGACCTGTCGTGGGGAGCTGTGAAAAACAATGTGTTGGTTCTATATATCGCTCATATGTTGTCATTTTTCGTATCATTGTGATACGATTAGGGCATATGAATGATACGAATAAATTAATTCTCGAGATATTTAACAGGGGTGACGTCCTGTCATCGTCTGACATACATGAACGCACTAACAACAAGGTGTCACTCGTCACGGTCAAACGTGCTCTGAGCGAGCTTTACGAACATGGCTATTTAGTCCGCGAAGGAGGCGGACGATCGATTCGCTACACATTATCGCCTCGTGGTATTTTGCTGCGACCGTTTGATGTCACGAGTTACCTGCAAATACCGCAAGAAAACCGTATGGCAAGCACCCTATTTAACCATGAATTGTTTACCGACGACTACGTTCCGGTACTTGATGATGCAACCCTCGAGGTACTCCAACATGCCACCAATACCTTTCGTGAGCGAGCACACGACAATGAAGCCGTGCACGCAAAAGAACTGCAGCGTTTCATGGTTGAAATGTCATGGAAATCGGCTCGCATAGAAGGTAACACGTATACGCTGCTTGACACCGAAAAGTTGTTGACCTACGGCATAGTGTCGGCACGCAATACACAGTTCGAAACCCAGATGCTACTGAACCAAAAAGCGGCGTTTGATTTTATCTGGGAAACTCGCGAAATGTGGAAGGAGCCGCGTATTTCTTATATAGAAAAGTTACATAGTTACATCATAGACAACCTCGGGGTAGTGAAGAATCTTCGTTCGACAGTCGTTGGTATCACCGGTACCGACTACGAGCCGCTCGGAAGTGGATTTCAGATCCGCGAGGCGCTTGAAGCGTTGCTCGGATATGTCATGCGAGCCCCAAACGACTACGAAAAGGCCCTGCTTCTCACGGTCGGTATGAGTTACATACAGCCCTTTAACGACGGAAACAAGCGCACAGCACGGATGACAGCAAATGCCTTGTTGCTCGCAGGCGGACTTGCACCGATGTCATACCGCAGTGTCGATGAAACTACGTACAAAGAAGCGCTACTGGTGTTTTACGAGCAAAATTCCGTCCAGCCATTTCTCGAGTTGTTTGTCGAACAGTACGCCTACTCGGCGACACACTATAACATCGCTGAGCCGCGCTAAGCTAGATTGCACGTTTTTACCTCTGTAAAAGAAGACTTCTTTTTAGGGGCGGTGCTTTTTGTACTCGATGAGGGCTGCGGTGGCGGCTTGCTGCTGAGCGATCTGTTTCGACGGACCTTCACCGACACCCATGAGGTTGTCGCCGACGTATACACCGAGACGGAAGATTTTTTCGTGGTCCGGGCCTATCTCTTCAAGCACCCGATACTGCGGCGTCAGACCGTCGACGCTCTGCGATACTTCCTGCAGGTGGCTTTTCGGGTCACGCCAGCTTTCTTCGTCCAAAATACCCTCTAGTTTGGTCAAAATATGTTTTTCGATAAACTGCTCGGCTGTTTCGTAGCCTTTGTCGAGATAGATCGCGCCGATGAGCGCCTCGAACGCATTTGCAAGGATCTGCGCCCGTGCTCGGTCGCTGCCGTGTTTCTCGCCGCGGCTCATCCGTATGAGCGGTTCATACCCGATCTTTTTACCAGCATCGGAGATACTTTCGGTCCGAACCAGCGCGCTGCGCCAACTCGTCAAGATACCTTCCGGCTCACTGTAGTGACGATACAGATAGTTCGTGACAGCCAGTTCCAGCACAGCGTCACCGAGAAATTCCAGCCGTTCGTTGTGCTCGCGCGTGCTTTTTTTGTGCTCGTTGACGTAACTTCGGTGCGTCAGTGCAGTAAGCAGCAGTTCGACGTTGTCAAACTCAAAACCGAGCGCTGTCCGCGCAAACTCCTGGTATGGTTCGATATGAACTCCCTGAACAACCATACTTTAGAGTCCTCTCTCGCGAATTCGCTTCATAGCAAGCAACATGAGTTTACCGATATCTTCGTACTCGATAGCATCGAGCGCATCGTGAAAGTCAAACCATTTGATACCGTTCATCCACTCTTCTTTTTTGATTTCTTCGCCAGATGTTTTCACTTTCATGAGGTAAATCTGCGTTGTCATGAGCACGAGCGTGTTGTTGCGGCGGTAACGGAAGTAAATCTTGCCAAGCCAACAGATAGGCTCGACATCGTGCAGGCCGGCCTCTTCTCCGATCTCCCGAACCGCTGTTTCCTGAGCCGTCTCCCCTTCTTCTATGTGACCTTTTGGGATAGTCCAGCGATCTTTTGCGTCCTGGATCAGCAAAATCTCAACTTTGCCCTTTTTGCCATGACGAAAAATAATCCCGCCAGACGTCGGCTCACGCACAACTTCCTGGATGCTCGGTTTCTTTCTCGAAAAATATCGTTTTATGTCGTCAAACTTCGGTGTCTGCACTGTCTGATCCTCCGGCAAGTGTGCGGTACGCCGTGCCAAGCACGCCGTTCACGAACTTACTTGAGTTATCAGAACCGAAAGCTTTTGCAAGTTCCACGGCTTCGTTGATCACTACCTTTGGCGGTACGAGGTCGCCCAACTTGAGCAGTTCGTACGCGGCCATGCGCAAAATCATACGGTCAACGCGAGCGATCTGGGCGATCGGCCACTCCGGGGCTATAGGTTGAATGGTCTCGTCAAGGCTTTTCATATCCTTAACAACGCCATTCACGACCTTTTCGACGTACTCTTTGTCGCCGATAGCTTCCTTGTAACGCTCGAGATTGCGGTCGAGTACGTCAGGAAGTGTCACGTCTTTGTCTTCGCATTCAACGCGAAATTCATACTCGTAGAGCGTTTGTAGAGCGACGATTCGTCCAAGGTGCCGGTTAGATGCCATAACTTCGGTTCTTATTTATAAAATTACTAGTAAATATACTTTAAATAACAGGCTATTTGCCTTCTTTTGCTTTGCCAGTTTCACGCTTTGTCGTGTACGCTTTGACTGGTGACTTCCCGTTCACGGTACGCGCAAGCTTCAGGCCGAGATGGCTGCGACGCAAGCCGGTTTTGCGCGGACTGGTCTGCTTCTTCGGTTTTCCCATACGCTAATAACTCCTTTATGAGTTTTTGTTGATATAACTTGCGGACTATTGTATCAGTCATCTCTGGACAATTCAAGATTATTAGAGGTATCCAAATCTCAAAAACACTCCCCACTCCCCGCATTCGCCAAATCGCCAACTATGATATCTCTCTTATCTCAGCTTTTTGCAGGTGCAAAAAATGCGGAGTCGGGGGAGGTTTTCGAGATTTAATTATTTATTAAAAAATAGTATTGACATTTTATCATGCTTATGCTAATATGGAGTTATGGTTGAAAATAATTCACATTCATCACTAGACAAGTTGAAGCGACGTATCCTGAAAACCACCGCTGTTTTAACCGCCGGAGCTGGCGCGTTGACGCTCGCTGGCTGTAGCACCGAAGCACAGAGCGGCGATTGGACATGCGCTGGTTCACATGAGGTAACAGTCCAAACAGGCGACACTCTCGGTCAGCTGCTGCTTGAGCAGACCAGAGGCGTTGATAGCAAAAATGTCCGCAATATCGCGATTGCACTTGGCGACCAGGCGGCATTTCGAGGCGAAGGCAACCTGAATATATTCAAGGTTCCCACATTCACAGCCGATGCTCCTGCTCCAACGCTTACCGCCGGTGAGACGGTTGATCTACCTGAGCAGTGCGGCCACACTAATTCCTAAACGACCACATTTACTAACCGGCCGGGGACAACTATGACCTTGGCCGGTTTTTTGTTGCCGACATATTCCTGTACGCGAGTATTTTCGAGTGCTAGCCGCTCCAGATCCTCCCGGGAAGTACTGGTCGGAACGACGATGTTCGCCCGCACTTTGCCGTTAACCTGCAACACTATCATCAAGCCATCGGTCACAATCTTGGTTTCGTCATAGGCTGGCCACGGCTCAAAGTCCAGCTGGCTTTCATGACCAAGCTGTTGCCACAACTCGGCCGCCATATGCGGCGCGAACGGCTGCAGTAGTTTAACGAGTGACTCGACAGTGAACTGCCAGTCGGGCGTAAAACCGCTGAGTTTCAGTTTGTATAGCTCGTTCACGCAAGACATGAGTGCAGCGATAGCCGTGTTAAAGTCGAGTTGCTCTATGTCCTCAGTGACTTTTTTGATGGTAGCATGTGTCACGGTGGCTAGCTCTTTCGACACCGCCTGTGCTTTTTTGTCACTTGATATATACTCCTGCGCTAACGTCCAGAAGCGGTTCAAAAACCGATAGACGCCCGCTATACCGCGGCTGGACCAGTTCGAATCTTCGTTGATAGGACCAAGAAACAGTTCAAATGTTCTGAGCGCGTCGGCGCCGTATCCGGCATCGATCACCTCAAGCGGGTCGATGGTATTGCCGAGACTTTTGCTCATTTTGCGGCCATCCTCGGCCTGGATAAGACCGTGGTAGACTAGTTTTTTTACCGGTTCTTTAGTTGGTACGAGTCCCATATCGTAAAAGACATGATTCCAAAAGCGAACGTAGAGCAAATGTGCCACTGCGTGATCGCCGCCGACGTACATATCGAGGGGCGTCCAGTAGCTGGCAAGTTCTGGCTTCCAAGCTTGCTCGGTATCTTTAGGGTCGGTATAGCGCAGCAAATACCAGCTGCTGCACGCATAGCCGTCCATGACGTCGGTTTCGCGCGTCGCTGGACCACCACAGGTTGGACAGGTCGTATTCACCCAGCCCTCTTGGCGAGCAAGTGGTGATTTGCCGTCACCTTTTGGCGCAAAGTCTTCTACCTCGGGCAAGAGTACTGGCAAGTCTTTTTCGGGTATGGCAACCGCGCCGTCTTTGTCGCAGTGAACTATGGGGATTGGTGCACCCCAGTAGCGCTGTCGGGAGATGAGCCAGTCGCGCATCTTGTAGTTCACCTGTTCCCTGCCCAGTCCTCCGCGCTCAAGATGCTGCACTATCAACTCCCGCGCCTCAGCGCTTGGCAAGTCATTATAGACACCAGACCGCACAAGCCGTCCATCACCAGTAAACGGCCTCGTACCCTGTAAATATTGTTCAAGACCTGCCTGATGATGAGCCCACGTCACGTGCTTACTGAGCTGGCTCTTCTCAAGCCACTCTATGGTATGGTTCCCCTCATCTATCTCACTTGTCTGTTGCTTGGTTGAACCTAAAATAACTTCATAAAACTTCCCTGAAGTAATTTGGTTCTTATTTTTTGTATGCCGATAGCCTATTGAGTAGATAGTATTTGAAACCTCTCGAATGGAGATAATATCTGTAAAACCCGTCTCTTCGGCAACTTCGCGACGAACCGCCTGCTCGTCCGTCTCGCCGTCCTCGATACCACCGCCAACAAAATGAATGTGGTCACCCTCTCTCATTAAGAGAATTTTTTCATCTGGACTAACAATAATCGCATCTACTATCTCGCGACGTAAGCTCTCTACTTCCGTTCGGGGAGCGGATGCGCCACTTAAAACAAATTCTTCCGCAATAACTTCTTTTATAGGCAAGTCAAACTTCTCAGCAAACTCATGATCGCGCTCATCGTGGGCTGGGACCGCCATGATAGCGCCGGTACCATAGCCACCAAGAACGTAGTCAGCTATCCAGA
>JAPUDS010000010.1:0-4259 GCA_027492975.1 Candidatus Saccharimonadota bacterium | reverse complement strand
ACCGCCATGATAGCGCCGGTACCATAGCCACCAAGAACGTAGTCAGCTATCCAGATGGGCACTTTTTCTTTCGACAGCGGGTTGATCGCATAACTGCCGGTAAACACCCCTGTTTTGTCTTTGCTCTCCTGACGCTCTATCTCGGATTTTTTGATAGCTTCGTCGATATAGGTGTTGACTGTATCTCTGACATCGTCAGTCGCAAGTTCGCGCGCCAGCGGGTGTTCTGGTGCTAGGACTAAAAATGTCGCACCGAACAGTGTATCCGGTCGAGTCGTGAACACCGTAATGGTCTCTGCTAGCTGTCGGCTGTCGGCTGTCGGCTGGTCGATGACGAATACAATTTCTGCGCCTTTACTCCTCCCTATCCAGTTCGTCTGCGCTGTTTTGATCTTTTCCGGCCAGTCAAGCGCCGGGATTTCTTCGAGCAACGCATCGGCGTAGTCAGTTATCTTGAAAAACCACTGTTTCATAGATTTTTTTACAACGACTGTATCGCAGCGCCAGCAACGGCCATTTATGACCTGTTCATTGGCAAGCACTGTTTTGTCGTTCGGGCACCACCACTGGTTAGCTTCTTTTTGGTAGGCGAGACCTCGTTCAAAAAGTTGGGTAAATATCCACTGCGTCCATTTGTAGTAGCCAGGATCGGATGTTTGTACCTCACGCGACCAGTCGATGCTGGCGCCGACTCGGTTCAGCTGGTTTTTAAAGTTAGCAATGTTATCGGCCGTGGCTTT
Source organism: Candidatus Saccharimonadota bacterium (assembly GCA_027492975.1). GTDB lineage: Bacteria > Patescibacteriota > Saccharimonadia > Saccharimonadales > Saccharimonadaceae > JAPUDS01. The sequence continues at coordinate 3,519 of JAPUDS010000010.1, read as the reverse complement.
TTGCGGCGATACCCCAGTTTTGATAGCGTAGTTTTCAGCTGGCAAACCGAAATTATCAAAGCCCATGGGATACATGACATTGTATCCAAGTGCTCGACGAAAACGCGCTACGGAATCAACTATGGAATGTTCGAAAAAATGCCCGGTGTGCATACCGGCACCGCTCGGATACGGGAACATACCTGTCACGTAGTACTTCGGTCTTTCGTCCCCGTCTGGTGCGGTGTAGCGATGGTCGTCGGCCCAAATTTTTTGCCATTTCGGCTCAATCTCAACTGGGTTGTAGCGTGTCATATCGTACTATTTTATACTTTTCCAGGGATAATGAACAGTTATCCTGTCTCTTAATTTCCAAAACACTCCCCGCTTCCCGCATTCGCCAAATCGCCAACTATGATTTTTGCTCTTATCTCAGCTTTTTGCAGGTGCAAAAAATGCGGAGTCGGGGGAGGTTTTGGAAATTATCTGTGCTAAATCCTGACTCAATAACTGTAATCGTACCCGCCACCCAGGCTATAGGTCGAGCTAGAAGCACCAGAGGTAAACTGCTGCTGAAGTCTATTTATCTCGGTCTTTAGATCGTCAACGGTCGTGTCCGCTTTCGGGATCGTTACCGCTGGATTGTTGTTGAACTTGGTCATAAACTCGCTCGTGAGTTCAGCTTCGTCATCTTTGATGTTGAGCGAAACTTTGTTTAGTTCGTGCGTCCAACCGTCAACCCAAATCTCGAGACTGCCTGTCGCTTTGTCGGCCGTTGAGCCGTCACTAGTGCTGTCGGTAAACTCTTTTTTCAGATCCGTACTTGTACAGTCATCAAGTGCTTTGAAGAATTTTGTCTCAACGAGATCGTTCTTGAAATTTTGCGCTTTATCCTTAGCGACCGGTGTTAGGCTGTAGCGGTTACCGTTGCTGTCACTGCCCTTGCTCTCGATGATAAAGAGCGGATTTTTCTTGTAGATGTCGACAAGCTCGTTGCGTAGCGACGCGTCGTTCTGTAGCTTCGCGAACTCGTCCTGGACACATTTGGTTTCTTTGTTCGTGACACTACCACTTGATAGTTCGTCGAGATCACTTTGTTTGATAACGACCCATTTGCCGTCGATCTTATCAAGCAATGTGCCGTAGTAGGCTTCTATCATCGAGCTGTATTCTTCGCCAAATACGCTCGTGACAACTTTTCGCAGGTCGTCTAGTTTGACATAGACTTCGTCCTCGGTACCGGCAAAATGCCCTTGAAGTTTGTAGTCTTTGCCGCCACTCGTGATAGTGACCGTTGTATCCGCAAAAACTTGCTTTGATTCATTTGCATCAACACGCAGTTCGAGCTTGACAGCCGAGTCTTGTGTTTTGAACGTCCCGCTGCCGTTTATGCTGCCGCTTTTTGCTGCAAGTGCTTTCGAAAACGCATCGATAACGACATTTTCCGGACTGTTATAAACAGTTGCGTAGACGATACCGGCCGCTGCAAGCCCAAGTCCGACCACGCCAGCGATGATAAGACCGATGATAAGTCCTTTTTTGGACTTTTTCACTGGTAGCTCAGGTGCGGGTGCGGTTTGGTTTGGAAATGCCGCTGACGGTTCAGGTGACGCGCCTGGTGCTGTTTCTACGGGCACTACGGGTGCTACCGGCGCAGCAGGTACTTCAGGTGCCTCAGGCTCCTGCTGCACTTCTGGCGTCTCTGGTACCTCGGGTGCTTCGGTCATCTCGGGCACTTCAGGTGTCTCAGGTGTCGGCGTAACGACAGGTTCCTCTACGGCTGGCGTCAGCTCTGGTGCCGTTTCCTCTGTATTTATCGGTTGTTGTTCCGGCTCTACCGGTGGTGTTGTGTCTTGCGGTTCACTTGGACCCATGCTCGTAACCCCCTTAAACTAAAAATGATTTATTTGATAATAGCTTATGTTAACTTATTCGGCAACAGTATCTGAAAATGCACTGAACTGTTCCGACTTAATTTTAAACCAGTATTCACCCTGTCGGACAAGCTGTTCCTCATCTTCAGTACTATGTAGTAATTCTTTGACAGCTTCTTCGGCAAAAACGCCGTTTTGGGAACCTTTAACCAGGACGACAGCACCTTCGCGTAGAACACCGTGGACAAATCCTCCCGCCTGGTACGGCGTTTTGAACGAGCGAACCTGACAGCCTTGTTTTTCAGCGGCAGGCGCAAGGTGCTTCCCTGCTTCGTCGCCGATAGTCACCACCCACTCGAGTTTTGTTGGGTCGCAGAGTTTACCGACCGCCTCGTGTGACGCTGCCGATGTCGCCCCAAGTTCATTCATCGACCCGAGGATGGCGATTCGTTGCGGTGCCTCTATGGTATAGAGTGTTGTGAGCGCCGCTTGGACCGCGAGCGGGCTGGCATTGTATGAGTCATCGATGATAGTTGACCCTTCAAGACCTTGCAGAATGTTCATGCGGCCCCTGCTGGGACGGATCTTGCTCGCACCAACGGCTATTTCTTTCGAACTGAGCCCTAGTTTTGTTGCGACACAGGCCGCCGCGGCAACAGCTTTCAGGGCGTGGTCGCCGACGAGCTGAGCGCTGATCGGCAGTTCGTCCCACTCGGGTGCGATCAGTTTGCCTATGCGCCCGTCGAGCGGGTTCGCCGCTTCAACCACCAGGCGATACTCGGCATGCTCGCCTAGACCATAGGTGTCGATGTTGCTCGTCGCGGCATACGGCGCAAAGTGTGCGTCGATATCGTCGCGGTTGATGATAGTCAGTTTCGAATACGACGCAACCGAGAGCTCTTCTTTTGCGACCGCGTCGAGCGAACCAAAATATTCCATATGCTCGTCGCTGACGGCGGTCACTACCGCGATGTCGGGTGTGAGATACTTGGAAAAATACGGGATATCGCCCGGTTTGTCCGTACCGAGTTCCTGCACTATAACGTCAACGTCTTTTGGTTCTTTGATACGAAGCGACATCGCCTTGAGTACGTTGACCCAAGCACTGACAGAGTGAACTTCCCCTGGAAATGTCACACCGAGTAGCGCCGGCGGCACGGAGATGTCCATGTTGTGGTTGCCCTCGTGCGCTCTGACGCGAAATTTTTCGGCAAGAACGGTCGCGATAGCGGCTTTTGTGCTCGTTTTGCCGACACTACCCGTCACAACAACGAGCAACGGTTTATGTTTTTTAAAATAGAGCTTTACTTTACGCTCCATCAGTGAGCGGACGATGGTTTTAAACATATGTTCTATAGTATATCAGAGCCCTGTCGCACAAAGGAATCATTTGGTATAATACGTACGCCTTACAATGTAAGGGGTGCTAGCTCATCTGGTAGAGCGCGACATTCGCATTGTCGAGGCGAGCGGTTCAAGTCCGCTGCACTCCACCAAGATGACACCTAAAGGCAAGGGGCATTAGCTCATTTGGCTAGAGCGCTTCCATGGCATGGAAGAGGTGATCGGTTCGAATCCGATATGCTCCACCAGTTAAAATTACTCCTGTTTTCAGGAGTAATTTTATATGCGAGCTGCTGCGCGCCCACCCGGGTTTTTTGTTTTA
>JAPUDS010000009.1 GCA_027492975.1 Candidatus Saccharimonadota bacterium | reverse complement strand
TAACTGTTGGATGCTTGAGAATCTCAAGCTTGGCTCGACAACTGGGACACTAACTCTAACGTCGGCCGACACCGACATTGCTAGCGACTTCGTACTACCGCAAGTTGTCACTACCGGCACTGCAGACTATGACAGTCCAGGGGCCTATGGTCCTATTCCTGGCGACACCGGATCGGGCGCTACCAACTACGGCTATCTGTACAACTGGTCAGCAGCGACAGCGGGTGAGTCTCGCACCAGTCACAATGAAACTGCGGGTGATGCACCGTACTCTATTTGTCCGGCGGGATGGCGATTGCCGACAGGCGGCGCCTACGACAGTGGTCAAGGTGAGTTTGCTGATCTTGATCGTGCCTTTGGCGGCTCGGGTAATAGTTCCTGGAGTGGTGAACCAAACATTGCCAAATGGCAACACGATGGTCCCTTTAAAGGTGTATTTGCTGGTTACTGGTGGGAGGGTTTCGGCGTCCAGGGCGACTGGGGCGGCTTGTGGTCCAGTTCGGCATACCCGGACTGGTCGGGCAGCGCTTTCAACGCGAACTTCAACGCAGGTGCAGTCGACCCGGGTAACGGCAGCGACCGCAGCAGCGGGTTTGGGGTTCGCTGTCTGTTAAATTAGCGTCGATGGGGTTAGCTTCGAGACCCTAGGTACCTGAGGCGAGAACAGTAAGAAGGAGCCTCCTAGTACTGAACGATCTTGTAGAATTTGCTCAGATCTCTCTATGATAATTTGTATACTTAATTTAACCGATCGGTTAAATTAAGTATACAGTTTTTATGGAAGAAACATGGGGAAATAAGTGTGTGTTCAGTGCCAACAAAAGAAGAGCCAGCAAAAAGAGGTCTTTGCTAACAAAAAGAAGTAACAAAAAGAAGAGTAACAAAAAGAAGTCTTCTTTAACAGAGAAGAAAACGTGTAATCTAGAGATGATAAGGGTGTTTGTTGACATATGTCGTATAGTGTGATATGATAAAAAGAGTTGCCTCTTATTGCAGTTTGTCTCACTAGACGTCTGCAAGAGACTACGGCAACGATCTTCGCAAACAGGCTGTCTGTAGCTCGGTATTCGATTTGTTTACCGGGCGGTACCAACTACCGAAAGGAAATACATGGCTAAGTACAAGCTCAACGAGCAGGTCAGGCCGTCGGTCGCGCGGTCCAGCCGCGTCTTCGATCCGAAGGCCGTCCACGTCCCACGACCGCAGCCGGTCGCGATGGAAGACCCGCGGCTGCGGCCAACGTTCTTCTAGACGGATGGTCGCGGACCAAAAAGGGGAGCAGATAGGCTGCACGATAGTCGCCCGGGCGCCGTCGCCTTCTCTGTCTTTCATGACGGCCTGTTTGCTACCCCCTTGTCGTATAAAGAAAAGTGCCCTCTCTCTGCTATGGGGTACTTTTTGTTGGGATACTGTTCCTAGCGAAGGGCTATGCAGCGCCGAGTACTCGAAGAACGTTATAGATAGCGTAGACCGGCCAGATGATGGCTTTGAGAAGTGCTAGGATCACCACCCAGAAACCGCCGTTTGTCTGGCTGATAAAGTAGATCGCTGCGCCGATGTAGGCAAGCACTGAGTAAAAACCTAGGTATCCCGCACCGTGCATACTGTACTGTTTGTGGCAGCTACAGTGCTCGCCGCATTTACATTCGCATTCGTGTTTACCCATCCTCGTAACCCCCTTTGTTATAGCTCTAGTATATCACCCGGAGTCCGAGTGATATACTCTACTTGTAACAGAATGTATGAAAAATCAATATTGAAACATTTAAATGTTTATATATAATGAAAGATGATGAGTAGTACGAAAGCATCAGAAACACTACAGCGATCGAAAAAATCAGCAGTGTCGGTGACACCGGCAGTTAGCATCGATGAAGCGACGGCCGCTGCAGCTATGGCGAACGAAAACCGCGATATCATAGCCGTGCTTCGTGCACTTGGTGATGATGTTCGTCTCGGTATCGTTCGTAAGCTTGCGCGAGAAAAACACAAGTTGCGAAGCGAAGAGATCGTTGCGTGTTCGTCGGTGGCTATTCATTCGCAGCCGTGTATGAGCTACCACTTTGCGAAACTCGTTGGTGCGGGCGTGGTACTCGAAGAAAAGCAAGGAACCGAGAAAGTATATACGCTACATACGACGTATCTTCGGGACTTAGGGATAGACGTTAGTAAATTATAAAAAGGAGAGTAGATGAGTACAATACTTATAGTAACGGGCAGCGTGCGCCCAAACAGTGTCAACAAAACAGTCGTCCGGCTGGTTCAAGATGATCTTGAAACACGGAATGCTATAGAAGGAAATGTGGCTGATATCGCGGAACTCAACTTGCCGTTCTATGATGCACCGACGCCGCCATCAGCTGACGACTACGTTATCCCGCACGACACTGTGAAGCGGTGGAGCGAACTCGTTACAGCAGCGGATGGTGTCGTGTTCGTCGTGCCAGAGTATAACCACAGTTTGAGCGCGGTACAGAAAAATGCTATCGACTGGCTATACAAGGAATGGAACGACAAACTAGTTGCTTTTGTCGGCTATGGTTGGTACGAAGCAAAACACAGTCTTGCCCAGTTTAAAGAAATCGGGACGGTGACAAAGTGGAAACTTGGCGAAACAACCACAGGCTTGCAGTTTATGAAAGATATCAACCCGGACGGAAGTCTTTTGGACGAAACGGCGGCCCGCGGTTCGATACGCGCGACGCTTGATGAGCTAGTCAATTCTTTGTAAAACAAGCGCAGTTCGAGCGGGGAGATAGAGTGTTAGTTCGTCTCCCTGTTTTGATTTGGCTGAGGAATAGTGCATGGTTGCGTCGACGCGGTCCTGACCGCCAAATCGTACGCTGTCGGTATCCAGGATGATTTTGTATGAGCCTGCCGGAGCGGGGACGGCGAGCCTGTCGTATGACTGGGTCGGCGAAAGGTTAAAGACAAACAGAAAGCCGTCTCGCTCGAAGCTGAGCGTGTGATTTTTTTCGTGTATGGAAACGTAGCCAGCTGGAGAAGTGAGGGTACGAATAACGTTAAGCATCGCGGTGTCAAAAGCACCGAGCCACTGGTACTTTAGATTTTTTGCATCGGCAAGCGACCATTGCCGGCGGGCGTAGAGATATGACCAATCGTTACCCTCGCGGGGGAAGTCTATCCATTCCGGATGGCCGAATTCGTTGCCCATGAAGTTCAGATAGCCGCCGCCATGTAAGCTAGCGGTTAACAAGCGGATAATTTTATGGAGCGCTACGGCGCGTTCGACCACTAGGTTGTCATCGTCAAGCTGCATGTGGTCGTATATATCTTTGTCGATGAGGCGGAAGATGAGTGTTTTGTCGCCGACGAGCGCCTGATCATGGCTTTCCGCGTACGATATAACCCGTTCTTCCGGGCGTTTTGCGACGAGTTCATGAAACAGGTGTGACAGATCCCAGTTTTCGTCAGTTTGCTCTTTGAGCGTTTTTATCCAGAGGTCCGGGACGCCCATGCTGAGACGATAGTCAAATCCGATATCGTCAGGACTCGCAAGGCCCGGGTAGCCGCTCATGTCCTCAGCGATAGTGAGGGCTGATGGTTTTATAGCATGTATGAGATGATTTGCTAGGGTAAGATAGGTCAGTGCATCTTGATCGATATCGTCCGCGAAGTAATCTTTATATCCCGAAAAGGATTTTTCGAGGCCATGATGCGTGTAGAGCATACTTGTGACGCCGTCGAAACGAAACCCGTCAACATGGTATTCGTCTAGCCAGTAGCGGCAATTTGACAGTAGAAAGTGCATAACCTCCGGTTTTCCGTAGTCAAATACCCGCGAGTCCCATGCGTCGTGGGTGCCGCGTTTGCCAGCATGAAAGTACTGCGACGAGCTACCGTCGAAACGACTGAGGCCTTCGGCTTCATTTTTGACAGCGTGGGAGTGTACGAGGTCAACGATGACACGAAGCCCTAGGCAGTGCGCCGTGTCAACGAGTTTTTTGAAATCATCGGGCGTACCAAAACGCGAACTGGGCGCGAAAAAATTCGACACATGGTACCCGAAACTACCGTAGTATGGATGTTCGGCGATAGCCATAAGCTGTACGGTGTTGTAGCCGGCCTTTTGTATACGCGGCAAAACTGAACGGGTAAATTCCTGATACAAAGCGACTCGTGGTTCCTCGCCGCTCATCCCGATGTGTGCTTCGTAGATGAGAGGCGGGCCTCCTGGCGGCGTAAAGTTTTTGTCGTGCCAGACGAATGGTTTTTCGGGCGCCCAAACAACTGCCGTAAAATCTTTCGAAGTTTCATCTTGGACAACGTAGCGCGCATAAGCGGGGATGCGCAGTCCCTCGCCGTCAGGCCAGTAGACGTGAAGTTTGTACAAGTCGCCGTGGTGCAGGGCGGAGGCCGGAAGCTCAAGTTCCCAGACGCCGTTTTCAAGTAGTCGAAATGCAAATGTTTCGTCGTCCTGCCAACCAGTCATATCACCGGTCAAAAACAGCGCGCTAGCATTTGGTGCCCATTCGTGCAGTACCCAGCCGGTTGCTGTTCTATGCAAGCCAAAATACAAGTGGCCGAGAGCGAAATCCTCAAGGGAGGATACGCCCAGCAATTGTTTTTGTTTGTGGGCGACATAGGCGCGCCGTCCGGCTATGTGGTTGGCATACGGCTTCAGCCACGGGTCTATGTCTATGAGATTTTGCATATGTATATTGTATGATAGATAGGATGAAACAGCTATTGAAAGTGATTGGTTACGCGCGTAATCTCTGGCCATACTACGTGGGTATCGTTATTTTCTCAGTGCTGATGAGTCTGACGGCACTCTGGACGCCGTTTCTTATAAAAGACGCAACCGATCTCATAGTCAACTCACTACAAGCCGGGAGTGCTGATGTTCGGGGAGCGCTGTTTATAGCGGTATGGTTGTTTGTGGCAGATATCGCAAATACGCTCTTTACGAACTGGGGCGGCTACCTCGGCGATGTCATGAGCGCAAAACTAAAGAAACAACTGAGTGAACGGTACTACATGCATCTTTTGAAGTTGCCGCAAAGTTACTATGACAAAGAACTGACGGGCACTATCATCAACCGGCTGAACAGGACGATTTTTGAAGTAACGAATTTTGCAAACATGTTTGCAAACAACTTTTTCCAGATGTTCCTTACTATGATACTGACGCTCTTTATCGTTAGTTTTTATAGCGTTGAACTGGCGCTACTGTTGCTTATTTTGTACCCGATCTTCCTCTGGTTGACCGCAAAAACCAGTCGAAAATGGCAAAAATGGCAAGATGAGAAAAATGCCGCAACTGATGTTGCAAGCGGTCGGTTTGCCGAGGTTATCGCACAGATTCGGGTTGTCAAAAGCTTTGTGCAGGAACTGTTGGAGTTTCGACATTTTGAGCGGCGGTTGCAAGAAACTGTCAAAATAACCACCAAGCAGTCTCGCTACTGGCATGACATGGATATCGCCCGACGGTTTGTGCTGAACCTGATATTTTTCGCTATCTTTGCCTATCTGTTTGTTAAAACCGTCCAAGGTCGCTTTACGCTTGGCGAAATGGTGCTACTCGTGCAGCTCGTCAATATGATGCGCTTCCCGATATTTAACATGAGCTTTATCGTTGATAACACGCAAAAAGCGATCGCTGGCAGTAAAGATTATTTTAGAGTGATGGAAACGCGGCCGGACGTCGCCGATAAGGCGCATGCCGGGCAGCTCGCAGTGGCGGAGGGTGTGGTGCGCTACGACCACGTGACGTTTGCCTATAACGAAGGTGAAACAGTGCTGTATGACGTTTCTTTTGAGGTGAGTGCCGGGGAAAAAGTTGCGCTCGTCGGGCAGAGTGGTGAAGGAAAAACGACTATCGCGAATCTCCTCATGCGTTTGTATGACGTGAATGAAGGTGCTATAACGATCGACGGAGTGGATATCGCGTCCGTTCGACAAACCTCTCTGCGCGAAAATATTGCGGCGGTATTTCAGGAGCCGGCGTTGTTTAGCGGTACGATCCGCGAAAATATCGCCTATGCTGACCCGCACGCAACCGAGACTGAAATTATCGCGGCAGCAAAAGCAGCCAACGCCTACGAGTTTGTCGAAAAACTCGAAAAAGGGTTTGATACCGAGATAGGCGAGCGCGGTTTGAAGCTGTCCGGCGGACAGAAGCAGCGTATCGCTATAGCTCGAGCTATCCTCAAAGACGCGCCGGTGCTCATACTCGACGAAGCAACCAGCAGTCTCGATAACAAGGCTGAGCGGCTGGTACAGGAGGCGCTCGATAGGCTTATGAAAGGCCGAACAACGCTTATCATCGCGCACCGCCTTAGTACGATCGCGCATGTTGACACTATCGTGACACTGAAAAACGGCGCCGTCGATGAGATCGGTTCGCCGACCAAACTTGCGAAAACTGGCGGTATCTATGCTCAGCTACTGCGCCTTCAGGAGGCTGATACGGCACGTACGAAAAAGCGGCTCAAAGAGTTTGAGATCGACGGGTAGACTCATACTCCCCGCTCCCGTCGTACTCTGCCCCGCCGAGCGCCACCCGCTTGTGCGGCGTCCAGTGTCTACCGTCCATTATCCATTATCCATCGTCCATAACGTCTACCGTCCATCATCCAACAATGCTATACTAGTCTTCGTAATCTGTGGAGGGAAATAATACAATGTCTACACCACGCGCACAGCGCATCGGTATCTGGGTAGTGACGGTCGTTATGGCTATCGGAGCCGTTGGCGTGTATTTTGTCGCGATCCTTGCAAACAATAACGACGCAAATGACACATCAAGACTCAACGAAGTATATACCCAGTACAACAACAAAGTTACTGCGCAGGCGACAGAGTTGTCGAACAAACACTACGCGACGTTCTCGCAGTTTGCTTCGCGCGTCCGTTCGTTTGATAAAGAAGCTGCTCAAGAAAAACTTGTCACCGAGGATTTGCTCGTCGGAGATGGTGAAACTATCACCGACACGACTCCGTTTGCCGTGTACTACATAGGCTGGAATCCAGACGGCAATATCTTCGACCAGTCCATAGCTTCTGGAGCTCTGAAAGCACCGTCGTCGATCTCGACTGGCCTCGCGAGTGCGTCGCTTATTGTGGGTTGGAAAGAAGGGCTTGTGGGTATGAAGATCGGCGGTGTGCGCGAACTAACGATCCCGTCCGATAAAGCGTATGGCCCGACGGGAAGTGGTAGTGCGATCCCAGCGGATACGCCCTTAAAATTTGTTGTCATGGCGATCTCGTTACCGGAAGAAATTCCGATACCGGATGAACTGTTGACGAGTCAATAATACAACATATAGCGTCTTGAAACATAAGCAATACGCTATATAATGGATATTAACATAATTAAACAAACCACCAAAAGGAAGGGTACGATGGGGAAGAAAGTTACTATTTACACAAGAACGCAATGCGCTTACTGTACGCAGGTCAAGCGATACCTCGACTTAAAAAAGCAGTCATACGAAGTTGTCAATATCGACGATGATCCGGCTGTCGCAGCCGAAGTGGTCGCAAAAAGCGGCGCTCGTACCGTCCCGGTGGTGATGATTACTAAAGAAAATGGCGATGAAATGGTCGCGAGTATTGGCTGGAATCCGGGTGCGCTCGCTTCGGCCCTTGCTGCGTAACCGCTCTCCTCGGCCACTTTCGCATGTTTTGCCTCCGATACTCGCTCACTGTATGTCCCTATACAGCTTGCTCCGTTTCTCGGCAATAACCTGCGAAATTGTCGCGAGAGATAGCGGTTATAAACTTAACGATATCTAAGGTACAATAAAGAATATGGAACAAGACAACAAACTACACGACGTGATCATGATCGGTGCGGGACCGAGTGCGCTGTGCGCGGCGGTCTATACGACCCGTGAAGATATCGATACGGTGCTGGTAGAAAAGGGTGCCATAGGTGGGCTTGCTGCTATCACTGACTGGGTCGACAACTACCCGGGATTTTCGAAAGGTGTTTCTGGACTTGATCTGGCTAGTGAACTGCAGGCTCAGGCTGAGCGGTTTGGGGCGGATATTCGCTTTGGCGATGTTAGTAAGCTTTCGTTTGACGGCGACACGAAACTTGTCGAGACATCTGAGGGTGTACTAAAAGCAAAGGCACTACTCATCGCAACAGGAAGCGACTACAAAAAGCTCGGTATACCGGGTGAAGCGGAGTACTACGGCCGCGGTGTGCACTACTGCGCAACCTGTGATGGGGCGTTTTACCGCGACTGCAAGTTGGCGGTCGTTGGCGGCGGAAATTCTGCCGTGCAAGAAGCGCTGTTTTTGACGCGGTTTGCGTCCCATATCGATCTGCTTGTTCGCAGCAAGCTGCGTGCCAGTGATGTGTTGCAGCACGAGCTCGATAAAGCGGTCGCTGAAGGGAAAATCACCGTCCATCTCGAGACGATACCGGAGGAGATTATCGCGTCGGATGGAAAACTTGTCGACAAAGTTCGCTGCGTCAAGAGCGGCGAACCGGTTGAATTTACCGTCGATGCTGTTTTCGTGTTTATCGGGCTGCTTCCGAACACTGGTTTCCTAGCTGGTTCCGGCGTCGAACTTGACCCTGTCGGTATGATCATCACCGATAAAAATCTTATGACGAGTGTCCCCGGTGTATTTGCGAGCGGCGATGTTCGTAGCGGCGCGACAGCTCAGATAGCTTCTGCTGTCGGCGAAGGTGCGACTGCTGCTCTCAAAATCCGCGAGTATCTCGAAGAACTTGAACGCCAGTAGGGCGTAGTGGGTGGTTATTGCAAAATAGCGTTTTTGTGCTAAAATAAACATGACCATCGCGTTGCTGAGAGACGCATGTACATTTCGAGCGGAGAGGAGATCTCCTATGGAATCAAAACCGAAGGCCGAGGTAGGCAGACGGCCCGAACCGACCAATGAGCAGTTGACAAATGGAACCTGGCAGCAGTTGCCGCAAACGGTGACTGTCGAAGTGCCGGAAGGTGTTTACGCCAAACTGGCGCAGGCTCGTGAACTCTACGAAGAGCTGACCGATAAGGAGCATCAGGCCTACGTCAGGACCAGCTCTTCTCAGGCTACGGGTAAGAGCTTTGCAGTTCGGGGTGACATGAGCCCTGAGACCGCGACTGTTCTCGCGGTCGCTTCGGCCAGTAAGATCTTCGACAGGATCGAGGCGTATATTCCTCGGCTGCAAGATCGTCGAGAAACACCGTTGATCGGTAGTATTGACACTATCGATGGGACACGGTATTTTCGTCTCGACAAGTCATCTGGAGGGCGAGGAAGGACGAAGGATATTGTGCGAGCAGCTCGCCCACTTGCTGTCAAGGCGTGGTTGGGTAAGCACCGGCGCATAGTATCGCTATTTCTCGCTATAGTGATGCTTGTAGGACCTGTCGTACTGATATTTCTTACCGACGATGGGATATGGCTGCTCTGGTGGCTCTTACCCATGATCGTAGCCCCTCTTCTCGGAAAATGATGGGTGGTGCATGTCGGCTCTCAGCGCCCCGCGGACACATCAGCAGTGTTCGCGGGGCAAAACCCCTTGTATGGTCTTATCGAACAAAGGAAAACTTGACAAAAATATATAAAGTATGATATGATAAAAAGATAAGGTCGCATCATGATCCGGTGCGGCTATTTCTTTTGTTTTGAAACGCCTCTTTAAGCGATATGTTTTGCGATAAACTGCTCGAGTTGTCGGATGATACGCGGGTCGCTCGTTTCGAGGGCGATTTCGCGCGTGCCGAGCCAGACGCCGGCGGCAGAAAAGTTGTGCGAGCCGGTGATGGCGCGCTTTGAGCCGTCTGCAAATGTAAAGAGCATACACTTGGCGTGGATATACGGTGTACGTGCGTAGCTCGTTTTTAGTCCGCTGACGGCACTGCCTATCCGGATAGCGACTGCGTTGAGCGAGTTTGCTTGGTTCCACGGGTTAAAGTAGAGTGTCGAGGGCGCTTTTTTCAGCAGCCGGCCGAGTTTGCCTGTCGGGCAAAACTGTGAAACGTACGTGATCCCGGTGGCTTCTTTTGCGAGTTTACAGGTGCGTCGGTAGATGATCGAGTCGCCGATAAATCCGCCGTCAACGAGAATCTGGTTTGTGTTGTCGCCGAACTTATGAGAACGGTAGGCGTGGTTGTTGCGGTCAGCTCGTAGAATGTGCCGTTGCTCCACTACTAAGTGATCGGCAAGTAATTCGTCAAGCATGCCGAACATATAGTCGGTGCTTTCGATACCTTTTTTATACAGATTGACACCGCCAAATGCGTACACATAGTCGTCGACGATCAGCCATTTACTGTGCGTGCGGCCGCTTAGCAGGCTGGTTGCGACCGTACCGAGCCATTTGAAATGTACGCCGGATTTTTGCAGCCGGTTTCGCATGGCTGTCAGGTGTCGTAATTTTTTACTGCTGCGGGTGTTGAACCGGAAATGGCCGCCGATCTCGGCGTAGGTAAAAATATCCGCGGTTACCGTCACGAGGACGCCGCGCTCGGCGGCAGCACAGAGCGCGTCGATAAGCGACTTTGTTTTTTCGTCGTCAACGATGATAATCGTAAGCAAATTGACGCGGTTGTTCGCTAAAGTGATACGCCGCACGGCGTCACGTAAATAATCATCGGGCAACAGTAGCTGCGCGCGGGGTAACATACTGATATTCATTATACACGCGTATGTTATTTGGGCCGCTAAGTGGTACAATACTACCAAAGGCAAATATCTAATGATTAGGAGGAAGACTGTGCCAGATTTCAATAAAGTTTTAACACCGGGTGCTGTCGATGACGGTCTCATAAACACTGTTGTCGAGATTCCGAAATGGTCGTCGCTCAAAGTTGAGTGGGACCGCAAGATCGCTGCATTCAAGCTCGATAGGGTGGAGCCGAGTATTTTTGCAAAACCGGTCAACTACGGATTTATCCCGCAGACACTTGACGAGGACGGTGACGAGCTCGATACGCTTATCGTGACGAATGAACCGCTGCCGATGGGCATCTACCTGGAGGCGAAAATTATCGGTGTACTGAAGTTTGAAGATGACGGTGAAGTGGATGATAAAATCATCTGCGTACCAGCCGATGATCGCAATACCGACGATGCTATAACTGGTCTCGATGATCTGCAGCCGCGCTGGCGTCAGAAGATAGAGCATCATTTTGCGCACTATAAAGACCTGAAAAAACCAGGTTCTGTGAAGGTTCTTGGCTGGGGTGATGCTGTCGAAGCGCAGGCTATCGTGAAAAAATGTATCGCTCGCTATGGCTCTGAGTTATAAAAGAGATGCTACAATAACTATAAAATAAGGTAACGAGTAAGGGGGAAGTATGGATTCTATGACAACAGCAACACCGGTCAACCTTGACCCAAATATGATAGTGTTTTTCATGATAGCGTGGCTTGTCGGTGCGCTCGTCGGGCTGATAGCGATCATTAGTATGTGGAAGCTCTACGAGAAGGCTGGTAAACCGGGTTGGGCGGCGATAGTGCCTGTCTATAACGTTATCATCATGCTTGAGATTGTTGGCCGGCCCCTCTGGTGGATCTTTCTGTTCTTTATCCCGCTTGCAAACTTTGTGGCGGCGATCATCCTCATGCTTGATTTTGCAAAAGCATACGGTAAGAGCGTTGGGTATGGCGTTCTCATGCTGTTTTTCCCGGTTATCATGTATCCTGTTCTTGCGTTTAGCAAAAGCACGCAGTATGTCGGTCCAGTTGCCGCAGAATACTTAGCTCCGACAGCTCCCGCCGGACCGTAACAGTAATTTTAGCGTGACTTTTTAACTTTCGCTTTGATCTTGTTTTTGGCGTGGCTGGTGATAACGAGCTCTAGCCAGTCGACTTTTGGTTTCGCGTTCTTTTTGGTGATAACTTGTATATGGTCGCCGTGGTTCAAGCGGTAGTTAAATGACACCATGCGCCCATTGACTAAGAAACCGGCAGCATTGTCGCCGATATTGCTGTGTACTTTGTAGGCGTAGTCGAGCGGGAAGGCGCCTTCGGGTAGATCGTAGATGTCGCCTTTTGGCGAAAAGACGAAGATACGGTGGCCGAATAGATCTATCTTTAGGTCGTTGATATCGACTTCTTCGCCGCTACCGAGCGCCGCTGCCGCTTCTTGCAGGTCGGCAATCCAGGCGAGATCGGCTGGCATTTCGGCGATCTGACCTCTCTGATATGCGTCGGTCATTTTCTGTTCGTTGTAGTGAAAATGAGCCGCGAGCCCTCGCTCTGCGTAGTCATGCATTTGTTCAGTTCTGACTTGGAACTCAACGATCTCGCCGCTCTTCGTAACGACCGTTGTGTGCAGACTTTGGTAGCCATTTGGTTTTGGCCGGGCGATATAGTCTTTGATACGCTCAACCATCGGTGAATAAAGACTGTGAAGGACGCCGAGTACCAGATAGCAGCTGTCGATATCTTCGACGATGATACGCAGGGCGATGAGATCGTAAATCTCGTCAATGTTTGGGACTTTGCGTAGTTTTTTGTGCAGGCTATACACGCTCTTGACTCGGCCATCCATGACATGAGGGATTTTTTCCTTGTCGAGCATTTTGTCCACTTCACGCCGCACCGCTCTGAGCCGCCGCTCACTCTTGCCGACTCGGTTTTTCAGCTCTTGCCGTAGGCGCTTGAATGTTTTGGGCTGCAGATAGCTAAATGCGAGTTCTTCAAGTTCAACGCGCAGGCGTCCCATGTTGAGCCGGTCGGCTATGGGGGCGAAAATTTCCAGCGTTTCGCGAGCGATCTTGGTCTGCTTGTCACGGGATTTGAATGACAATGTTCTCATGTTGTGCAACCGGTCGGCAAGTTTGATAATGATAACTCGGATATCCTGCCCGACAGCGATGAGCAGCTTTGTTAAGTTGTCTTTGGTCGCGGGTAAGTAGCTTTTCAGGTCGCGCATTCCTGAACGTGCCTGACTGACTTTGCTGACGCCGTCGACGAGAAATGAAACGTCACGGCCAAAAAATGATTCGATATCGTTGATAGTGACCACGGTATCTTCTATGGTGTCGTGCAGCACGCCAGCAATGACCGTGTCGATGTCCATCGCCCAGTCAACGAGAATACCTGCAACGGCTATGGGGTGTGAGATATATGGTTCTCCGCTGAGCCGTTTTTGCCCGGCATGGTGCTCCGACGCAAAATCGATCGCGGTCGAAAGTTCCGCAAGCTGGTCCTCATCATAGAGTGGTTCGGCCAGTCTGAGGAGCTCTCGCTTTTTCATACTCCCTAGTATACCGCACTCCTATGGGCTCGTGTTATACTATGATTAAATAAGCTAATGCTAAGAAAAGGGTAGGGTATGAAAAAGATAGCTATCAATGGATTCGGGCGAATCGGTCGCAATGCTTTTAAGATTGCATTTGACCGCAGCGACATAGAAATCGTGGCTATAAATGATTTGACTGACAATAAAACACTTGCACATCTCTTAAAGCATGACTCAAGCTACGGCGAATACCAGCACCAGGTTGACTACGACGATGATTCTCTGACGGTAGAGGGCAAGCGTATCCAAACATTTGCTGAAACCGATCCGGCGAAACTACCCTGGGGTCAGCTAGGGGTTGATGTTGTGATAGAATCAACAGGCTTTTTCGTTGATCCAGCTAAAGCTCGGGCGCATATCGACCCGGCGGGTGCAAAACGGGTTATCATCTCTGCTCCGGCGAAGGGCGAGGGTGCTGATACGATAGTGCTCGGCGTAAACGACCATGTGTTACATGAGAGCGGTGCTGGCGAGATCATCAGCAATGCGTCATGTACGACGAATTGTATCTCACCAGTGATGAGCGTGCTTGAAAATACGATCGGCGTCGAAAAGGCTATGATGACGACTGTACACAGTTACACGGCCAGTCAAAAACTACAAGACGCTCCGGCAAAAGATCTTCGCGAGGCGCGTGCGGCGGCTGAAAACATCGTACCAACGACGACCGGCGCATCTATCGCGACGACGCTCGTCATCCCGAGCCTCAAAGATAAGTTTGGCGGTCTCTCTGTCCGTGTTCCGACTCCTGTTGTTAGCCTGAGTGATATCACGTTTATTGCGAAGCGCAATGTCACCGTCGAAGAAGTTAACCAGGTATTTAAGGACGCAGCCGCCCAGCCGTACTACCAAGGTATCCTCGCAGTAACGGAAGAAGAACTAGTGTCAAGCGACTTTAAGGGCAACTCGCACTCAGCCATCGTCGATCTGCCGTTGACGGCCGTCACTGCCGGCAATCTCGTCAAGGTTGTTGCCTGGTATGATAACGAGTGGGGTTACAGTAACCGTCTCGTCGAGTTGACGGCTGACGTTGCGAAAAGCATAGGGTAGGTATATGAAGTTATTTCTTGGTTCGGATCACGGCGGGTATTATCTCAAAGAAAAGCTTGAAGCGTATCTTGCCAAGCGCGGGTATGAGTTTGAAGATGTCGGTGACGAAGAGCTCGATCCAGATGATGATTTTCCGCAGTTTGCCGCGAGAGCAGCCGTCAAAATACTTGGTGAAGAGGAAAAAGATGATCCTAGAGCGATACTTATCTGCAAGGGCGGACAGGGTATGGCGATAGCGGCGAATCGTTTCAAGGGCATCAGGGCTGTTGTTGTAACTACATCATCTGAAGCACGGGAGAGTCGCGATGACAACGACAGCAATGTTCTTTGCCTGCCGGCGAGGTTACTTGACGCTCCGGGCGATGACCTGGAGCTCTGGAAAGATATCGTTGATGTCTGGCTACACACACCGTTTGCCAGCGCGCCGCGGTATATTCGCCGCAATCGTCAACTTGACGAGTTAAGCTAAAGCTCTTTATAGTAGGGATATGACTGAGAAAAAACCAAAAACAACCAAACTCACAGCGCACGGTCTGCTCGGCGCGTTATCGTACTGGGGGACATCAGCTCGCTTTTTGCTTGTTAGTGTTCTTATCGTGTTTGCATTTTTACTGAACTTGTCGGGCGATGCGGCAGTTTCGTATATAGATACCGAAATCATTTTGCTCATCTACGGACTTGCGACATTGTTGATACTCGACCTCGGCTATGTGACGACGGCTCGTGCGCTACCGCTCAATAAAGTAGCTGACCGCTGGGTAGTTATGTTGAGCGACTTGGCTCTTGCGGCATTTTTTGTCGCGCCGAGTCTTGTGATGATGAGCACTGACGCGAACAAGCTTCGTGTCGTCAGTTTGATTGGCGCTCTTCTTGTTGTGTCTATACGGATATTGTTCGGGTTGCTTTTTGCGAAAAGGAAAGCGTAGCGCGCGTGGCCATCATCTGTCCGACTATCATGCCGACGAACAGTAGTCCGGAAGCATTTACGGCTACGATGCAGCGGCTTGGCGTGCTGGCGCCGCGTCTACAGATAGATCTCATGGATGGACAGTTTGCGCCGCATCACAATACCATCCCTGATCATGTCTGGTGGCCAGAAGGAAAGAAAGCCGATATCCATCTTATGTATTTACATCCGGAAGAGGCGGTTCGAGAATTGCTTCTGAAGCATCCGCATATGATCATTATCCACGCTGAAGCGCACGGTGATTTGCCCGAAATCATGCGGGAGATCCAAGAAGCCGGCGTCGGTGCCGGCGTTGCGCTACTGCGAACGACAAATGTTGAAGATGCACGCGAGCTCATAGAAATTGCCGACCACGTACTGCTGTTTGGCGGTGAGCTGGGCGGTGATGGTATCGCTGAGCTCGGGGCGCTTGATAAGGTGCCACAGATCCGCAGGATCCAGGATAATTTATCTGACGATGAAGATGCGCGTATAGAGATTAGTTGGGATGGTGGCGCGAACGAAGGCAATGTTTTGCTGCTCGCCGGCTCTGGCATCGATGTTATCAATGTCGGCGGCGCGATACGTAACGCCGAAGATCCCGCAAGCGCCTACCGCAAGCTCGTTTCGCTTGCGGGCTAGCGGTCCCGCCGAGCGCCACCCGCTTGTGCGGCGTCCAATGTCCAGTGTCTATCGTCCAATGTCTAATATCCATTCCGACTCGCTTATGGTAAAATATGAGTAAATGAGTGGGCAACTTTCATTAGTACAGTTAGATGAGATGGCGAATACCATCCGACAGGATATTATTCGTATGCTCGAGCATGCTGAGTCCGGCCATAGTGCTGGGCCGCTTGGCATGGCGGATATTTTCGCTGCTTTGTATTTCAGCATCCTAAAACATGACCCCAAAAATCCGGACTGGGATGGGCGCGACAGGCTGCTGCTCAGTAACGGACATACAAACCCGGTTCTGTATGCAACCATGGCTCGAGCAGGGTATTTTCCAGTCGAAGAGCTCATGACGCTCCGGCGTTTTGGTTCCAGGCTGCAAGGTCATCCCGAGCGGACAAAGCTGCCCGGCGTGGAAACAACAAGCGGGCCGCTCGGCGAGGGACTAAGCCAGGGTGCTGGTATGGCCTATGTTATGAAGTACATCGACGAACGTCCAAATCAGTGGGTATATGTCATGATGGGCGACGGTGAGCTGAACGAGGGCAATGTCTGGGAGGCGGCCATGTTTGCCGGGAAATATAAACTCCATAACGTCATAGCTATTATCGACCGCAACAACATACAGATTGACGGTAGCACGGAAGATGTTATGCCGCTCGAAGATCTGCACGGCAAATGGGAAAGTTTTGGCTGGCATGTGCAGGAAGTTGACGGAAACAATATCGAGAGTGTGATAGATGCTGCCGCTATGGCGCGAGCCGTAACAAATCAGCCGAGTGTGATCATCGCGCATACTATCCCGGGCAAGGGAGTTGACTTCATGGAGTATGACTACCGTTGGCACGGTATGCCGCCAAACAGCGAACAGGCGAAAGAAGCGCTGCGAAAATTACGAACACTGGATGGTAAGATACGGAGTGAACACCAATGAGCGAGCTGTACTTAAGCGACAAAATAGGACAGGACGATATCCCAACTGAACCGATACGAAAAGGCTTCGGAAAAGGTTTGAAACAAGCCGGTGACGACGACATACGAGTTGTTGCGCTTTGTGCTGATCTGACTGAGTCGACACAGATGCACCTTTTTAGAGATGCGCATCCGGAGCGGTTTGTTGAGGTCGGTGTGGCCGAACAAAACCTCGTCACAGTAGCTTCAGGTATGGCTGCTATGGGCAAGATTCCGTTTGCGAGCAGCTATGCTGCGTTTAGTCCAGGTCGTAACTGGGAGCAGATACGGACAACGGTGTGTATCAATGACCGCCCGGTGAAGATTGCCGGGTCTCATGCCGGAGTTTCGGTCGGACCGGACGGGGCGACGCATCAGATGCTTGAAGATATCGCGCTCATGCGGGCGCTGCCGAACATGATAGTTATCGCACCGGGCGACAGTGTCGAAGCCGAGAAGGCAACACTCGCGATAGCGAAGAACGACAAACCGTCGTATATTCGTCTCGCGCGTGAAGCGTCGGCGGTGTTTACGACACCGCTAACGCCGTTCGAGATCGGCACGGCGTACGTGCTCCATGAAGGTCATGACGTAACGCTACTCGGAACGGGCCTGATGACATACGAATGTTTACTGGCCGCACGTCAACTTGAGAAAGAAGGTATATCTGTCGAAGTCGTGCACGTGCCGACTATAAAACCTCTTGACGAAAGGACAGTCCTTTCGTCGCTCAGGAAAACAGGACGGGGGATAACGGTGGAAGAAGCGCAGATTGCCGGGGGGTTTGGTTCGGCTGTTGCGGAACTAGTTAGCGAACAGATGCCGACACCGCTAAAACGCATCGGTTTGCAAGACCGTTTCGGCGAGTCTGGCAAACCTGCTGAACTGTTTGCGCACTTTGGTCTCGACGCAGACAGTATAGCGGCCTCGACCCGCGAGTTTATACAGAGCACACCACAGTATCATCAGAAGTGACTATAGCAAAAAGCTAACGACTGACCATGTGCACAGCGCCAGAAGTACGAGCAGGCTGAAGATATGGAATACTTTACGCAGTGGGCTGCTAAGTTGTTTGCTTCGTCGTTGCCAGTCACGCCAAACGACACGCCCCATGGCGATGACAAAAAGACCAGCTACAGCAGTGAGATACACTCGGATGAATAAAACAACATACTCGAGTGGAAATAAGTGAAATGTGTGCGACATACCGTAGAGTATGGCAGTGATGAACAGCCCAAGTCCCAACGCGGAGAAGAGTGGGATGTCGAGTTGGTCAGCGAGACTGGACATACCACGTGCCGATACTGGGTTGATACGTCCGAGCGGATGGGTGAATGAGCTAGCGATAGCCGCAGCTTTTAGTTTGTCGCGCTCGTGCTCGGCGGTGTGATCAAGTAGTGTTTCGGCTATTTCGCTCGCGAGTCCCGGGTCTTCTGCGAGCACTTTTGCTTCCGTACTCGGCTCTACCGGTTTGTTTTCTTTGCCGTCAAACGGCTGAGAAGCGACAGCGATAGAGATCTCGTCTTCACCATACCCTTCTTTTAGCAGTTGCTTTTTGGCGTCGTGAAATGTGACGCCCTGAGTATCAAATTCTTTGAGTTTTTGCTCTAGACTTTTCATAACTACAGTGTATCACGCAGTCGCTAACTTCCTCCTTTTACCGACTATTTTCCCCTTGACACCCCCTCCGGGGGGGTACCATAAAAGTAACAATAAGCACAACGCGAGATAACTGCCAGGAGGAACCAACAACACCATGACAAGACTACCCACCCCAGGAAGTGACTCTGGTCAATGGGGCCAAATCCTCAACGACTATCTCTCA
>JAPUDS010000008.1 GCA_027492975.1 Candidatus Saccharimonadota bacterium | reverse complement strand
CATCCATGTGGCCAAGTAAATACGGCAACCTTTCGGTTACCGTATTTACTTGGCAGGGGCGACAGGACTCGAACCTACAACCAACGGTTTTGGAGACCGCTACTCTACCAATTGAGCTACGCCCCTATCAGAAAGATCCATAACTGGCACTCACCTAGTATACAGAATCGTGTATAATTGTCATAGTATGCAGGGTGCAAATACCGCAAAACCATTGTTACTTGTTGCTATCGGCCCTCCCGGAGCGGGGAAGAGTTTTTTTGCGCGGCGTTTTGCCGACACATTCAACGCGCCGCTCATAAGCTTTGACGAGATCCGTTACGAATTGTTCAATGAAATCAGTCATAGCGACGACGAAAATCTCATCGTCGCCCGTATCGCCGGTTTACAACTGCGCGAACTGCTAAGAACCCGCAAAACCATCCTCATCGATGGCGGCCATAACCCGAAAGTCAGTCGTATCGAACTCGAAAAAGTCGCAAAAAAAGCCGGCTACACTATCTTGTACATCTGGGTGCAAGCCGATGAGCGTACCGCACGTGAACGCAGCATAAAACGCAGCAACCGCCGTGATGACGATCAGTTCAACCGTTCACTGACAGAGCAAGAATTTGACAGCCAGGCGCGAAAATTCACGTCACCGAGCAGATACGAGTCGTTCGTCGTCATAAGCGGCCGCCACACCTATGCAACTCAGGCAAAAGTTGTGCTAAAAAATATGATAACCCCCCATGAAGCAAAGTCCAACCCCGAAAAAGAACCGAGGCCGCATGGTAAAGATGTGCGCCGTATTTCGATCTGAAAAAACCCCTGACGCTCTGGAAGATCCCGAATTCGGCCACATCGCGCTGAGGCGACACGCCAGTGCCCGCTATGTTCGCTTACGCATGAACGATGACGGCTCGCTCACTGTCACGCTTCCACGCTTTGCCGGGTTGCGCCACGCCGAAGACCTCATAGAATCCTCCCGCGCACAGATACGGAAATGGCGCGTAAAATACGTGAAAAAACTGACTGTTTTCAATGACGGCGACAGAGTAGGGCGGTCGCATACGGTCAAGTTTACTCCCGCGCCGCGACCGTCAATCTCGGTCGCAACCCACGGTCTCGTTATTACCGTCAGCCATCCGGAAACGCTGTTTCACACCGACCCGAAAGTACAAAAAGCTCTCAAACCGCATCTTGAAAAAGCCCTTCAAAAAGAAGCTCGAGCGTACCTACCTAGGCGGCTCAAACATCTCGCCGAAACATATGGCTTTTCCTATGTGCGTGTCCGCTATGGTACGCAAAAAGGCCGCTGGGGAAGTTGTTCGAGCAGTGGGACTATCTCGCTGAACGTCGGACTTATGCTGCTCGACCCGGAACTTATCGACTACGTGCTTATCCACGAACTATGCCACACGAAACAGATGAATCACTCTGATAAATTTTGGGCGCTCGTCCAGTCCTGCCTGCCAGACTATAAAGCCCGCCGCAAAGTTTTGAAGTCTAGACACCCGACCCTATAGCCAAACGCATACTGCTTATGGCATAATCAAACGCAGATGAGTAAACATCGGAAGTTACGGAAGAGTGTTTCAAAGCGTACCGTCGAAGCGCTTGTTTGGATCGCCATAGCTTTACTGATACCGCTCACGCTGTATCTGGTGTTTATGTCTGCCATCAATACGCTTATTCTGCTCGTCTGGCTAGGGCTGGCGCTTGTCGCTATGTCGTATGCGCTGCTCGTCCAGCTTTCGTCGCACCACACCGTCAAAGAACTTGAACGCGCGCGCGAGCACCATGCCGCTGACCGCGGCCAGCTCGTCACTATCATCAACAGTATGAGTGTTGGCATGATGAGCGTCAGTGCAAACGGTGTTATACGGCTCTACAACGCGGCTTTGCTCGCACTTATAGACACGAACGAAAGTATCACCGGCAAAAATGTTTCGGATATTTTTCATACCTTCAGTAGCGTCGATGGAACACCAGTCGATCTCATGAGTATCGTCCAGACGACATATATGACCAGGCGCGAAGATATCGTTCTCAAGTACGACGACAACGACGAGATTCGTCTCGGTATCACCATCAACCCGATCCGCGAATCGCGCGGTGTTGTTAAAGGTTATATCTTCATCGTTGAAGACATCACAAAACAGAAAAGCTTGGAAGAGGAGCGCGATGAATTTATCTCTGTTATCAGCCACGAACTGCGCACACCAATCACCATAGTCGAAGGATCCATCAGTAACGCACAGCTGTTGCTCGAACGAAAAGCCGAGCCCGCGGTTCTCAAGAAGACGTTTGATGATGCGCACGAGCAGATTGTATTTCTCGCAAACATGGTCAACGACCTTGGTACGCTGTCGCGTGCCGAACGCGGCGTTGGCGACACACCGGAACCTATAGACATAGACGCCCTGGCCACCGAGCTTCATAGCAAATACAGTCCGCGCGCCCGCGAACGCAAACTACACTTCAACCTCGATATAGTCGGACGTATCGGTACCGTGCATTCAAGCCGCCTATACCTCGAGGAAATGCTTCAAAACTTCATCACAAACTCTATCAAATACACGCCAAAAGGCAGCGTAACCCTCCATATCCGTAAAACCGGTGCAGGCGTTTTGTTTGCCGTCAAAGACACCGGTATCGGCATCAGCAAAACCGACCAAAAACGCATATTTGAAAAATTCTACCGCTCAGAAGACTACCGCACGCGTGAAACCTCTGGTACCGGCCTCGGCCTCTATGTCGTTCAAAAACTCGCTCACAAGCTCGGTGTCACCATAGATATCACCTCACGGCTCAACCACGGCTCAACGTTTAGTTTCGCACTACCCCTGGAACCGAGAGCTCGTCGATAGCTTTATTCAACTCGATTCCAGTCAAAGACTCAGCGAATGTGTCACAGAATACTTCCTCCGCCCCTAAGTGTCTTACGCGTCGTTTAGGGGGTATGTCTTTGTTGAAAAAGACGACTCCGTGACATACTTCATGGGCTATGAGGGCAGTCTCTACCTTTTCGGTCTGTTGACCGTACGTGTGGTCACTATTGACTACGATGCTAAATCCACCTGTTTGCATAGGTACAATCAGCGAACGTAACGTCGAGAGTTGTCCGTCATATCTATACCCCATGCGTCGCATTGTCACACTCCAGTTTCTCTCACTACAGACAGTAAGTAACATCGCTCGGGGCACAACATCAGAAGTAAATTTCTGACGTAAATCATTTGCCAATTTTTCAGCACCTGAATAATCACCCTCCTGATAGCCCCGCCACAGCTCAGAAGGGCGTAGCTGCGGATCGGGCCATTCCATGGTTCTACTGGTTGGGTTCTCGATTGACATACTCATACTCATCATACATTGCCTATCTTAATTCAAAAATTACTTATCCTTAGTTTAGTAGATAACTAACGTCATTGTTGTGACGGTTCTTTGCTATTTGTGACTTGCTACCTGCAACTCTTTTTGATACACTTGACTTGACAGGCTGTGAAGACAGTCTATTTTAGTTGAAGGAGAAAAGCGAGTGGCAGTACACCGTTACAAAGCAGACGAATCAGCCGCTGACGACAACGTTAGCAGTACAAAGGCGAAACCCGTCAAAACAACCGCCAAACCAGCCGTGAAAAAAACGGCGAAAAATGGCGACAAGAAAGAAAAAAAAGTGCGCAAACAACTGAAGATCTTTGCGCCGTTTCGCGCTCTCGGACGGTACTTCAAAGGCTCATGGGAAGAGCTACGCCAGGTCCGCTGGCCAAACCGCAAGCAAACGTGGGCTATGACGCTGGCCGTTATCATATTTTCACTGGCTATCGGCACGCTTATCTTCCTGCTCGATGCCGCCTTTACATTGTTATTTAAGAGATTTATTTTCTAGAAAGGACTTATTACAGA
The DNA here is from genome assembly GCA_027492975.1 of Candidatus Saccharimonadota bacterium. Taxonomy (GTDB): domain Bacteria; phylum Patescibacteriota; class Saccharimonadia; order Saccharimonadales; family Saccharimonadaceae; genus JAPUDS01. The sequence continues at coordinate 15,641 of JAPUDS010000008.1, read as the reverse complement.
CACGATGTCAAACAAGAAACGATATGATTCAACCCGCCAATGGTACGCTATACATACCTACAGCGGTTATGAAGAAAAAGTTGCTGAAAGTATAGAGCAGCGCGTCGAGTCGGTCGACATGGCCGACAAGATCTTCGGTGTCATGGTGCCGAAGGAAAAAATGATAGAGATCAAGAACGGCAAACGCAAAGTTGTCGAAAAGAAGATTTTTCAGGGCTACGTGCTCGTCGACATGAAAATGACCGAGGACGCATGGTACATCGTCCGAAATACCCCTGGTGTCACCGGATTTGTCGGCACCGGCACCGACCCGACGCCCGTTTCGGAGGACGAAATAAAGAAGATCAAGAAACGCATGGGTGTCGAAGATCCAAAACACCACATAGACTTTACGGTCGGCGAAGTTGTCAACATCACCGACGGACCATTCAAGGGCTTTGATGGCGCTGTCAGCGAGATAGATACTCAAAAAGGCAAGCTAAAAGTCATGGTCAGTATGTTCGGCCGCGAAACCCCAGTTGAACTCGACGCACTGCAAGTCAAGAAAGTGTAGCGCTATGACTGTCATGCATCCAGAACCGGGTCCCTACAGAGGTCCTGACGAACTGAGCTATCTCACCCCAGATATGATCATGCCGCCAAACCCGCAGGAACTTGCCCAGAAACACGATGCCGGAACGCTTCACGGATATGCCATGGGTGAAATAGCAACCGCAGAAGGCTACGCCCAAAGAGCGAGCGAACTACGCGAACAGGCCGCACTCGCCGAAGCTAACGCGCAGAACGCAAGAAACCGCGCTGAACTGTTTATGGAAGCCTACGATATCGTCCGTGGCGACGAAAACAGCAGCTAGACGTACTTAAGTTTTTCTGCTACAATAACCACTGTTACGCACAGGTTTGATCGTGGAAATGCTTCTATATTCCACAATCTATAATCTAACTTCTAAATTTCGGAGAATTTTCTATGGCTAAAAAAATCATCGGTAACATCAAATTCCGCGTTCCTGGCGGTAAAGCAACTGCGGGCCCGCCCGTCGGTTCAACACTTGGCCAGTGGGGCCTTAACATGATGGATTTCATCAATCCGTTCAACGACGCGACCAAAGAATACCAAGGCCGCGACGTTATCGTCCATCTCAAGGTCTATGAAGACCGTACGTTCGACTGGACCTGCCTTGGTGAGCCGGTTGACGAGCTCATCAAACAGAAAATCGGTCTAAAAGCCGGCTCAGGCAAACCGCATGTCGACAAGGTCGGCAAGATTACGCGCAAGCAACTCGAGGAAATCGCCGAAGTCAAGATGGGCGTTCTGAACGCAAATGACCTCGACGCTGCTGTTAAAGTTGTCGCTGGCACCGCCCGCAGCATGGGTGTGACCGTCGAAGGCTAACGCACTCGTCGCACCAGTCTACTTGCAAATACTAAACAAGATGTGCACAATACTTCCATGGCGGAGAGACCAGAACCCGCACCGGGTTTGATACGACTAGATGTACGAGACTATATGGACAGCACTCCTGGATTTTGGAGTGCTGTTTCGCTTGCAAACACGCAGCTGAGCGCTTTTGTCAAAAATAAACACATGTCATCAAAGGACAAAGCTCGGGAGCAAGAGATACTTGACAACTTTAACGAGAAATACTTCGGACTTACTTGGCTCGAAAGAAACGCTCGGTTTACGGTGGCGTACGAGGACGAGCTAAAGGGCGTAAAGCCACAACTTGGCGTCGATACACGCGATGCCAAGTTTATAACATGCACCGTCGAAACCTACAAAGACAATATGCTCGTCGACCGCGATGCGGCCGTATTTGTCAAAGCCATGGGGTACAAGGCGCTTGCCTTCCGGTTCGAGACCAAAACCGAGGTCTTCACCATCCCGGTTGAAAAAAGTATTCTTGACTTCACCATCGATATCGCACCACCCATCTCGAGTGAACGAACTACCGTTGATAAGCTCCGTAACTGCAACGAGAAACTCACGCATCTTTTGCATACTGAGATTTTTCTCAGCAGTGAACTCGAAGATCAAAAACTCCAGATAGAGGACTGCTTGAGCTACTTTGAAGATACGGCGGGTATAACAGGATTTCGGGATGGAGTATTCGAACTCATCATCGACCCCGACGAGCCCGGAGCTTGGCCCGTGCACCTCGCGGGTAACCACATGTGGCTGACAATTCCTGGCGTCATGGAGCGCGAGACGCCGTTTCAGAGCAGTGATGACTATGAGTACGACGAGCTGCATGTCGCCGTCAGTCAAACCGACAGTGACACGACACACATTATCCCGGTTAGCCGACTGTTCGACATCATAGACCTCGAAGCACCCACAGAAGGGACACTACACCAGGATATTCTCGGCAGATTTTTCGAAAATCCAAGAATCCAGCGAGTCATAACGGACATAGAAGATCATATCAACTCGATAAACGACAAAGACGAGTGTGTCGAAGCTATACTCGAAGCAGTGCACGACCTACACTCGCTCGTGTCCGATGATTTCTATGATTTGCGATTTGAGGTGAAAGGGTATGTGTTCCGCAACGATGACGAAGAACGACCAACTATCAGCGAGAAGACGGAAGAGCATACCGGCGCAACACTAGAAGACTTCGAGATACAGTACATCAACGGACGTTTCAGAGTGGTGCTACCGCTCGAGATCGAAGGAGCAGATCCCGGGGACCCGGCGTCAGACTTTTTCTATGTCGTCCCCGATAGAGCGTATATCTCTGTCCTGGCGGGCCATGAAAATACCGCAGAAAGTATCGCTAACGACAGCGAGCTGGGTATTGATCTCGTTGAAGAGTTTCGGGATTGCTGCAGTGAAACGGAACGACTGGTCCGAAGTCATCATTTTAGAAAAGCACCCTATAGAGAACAGTGTGTCATGCTCAAAAACGCAGTCGAACCTGTCAATAAACTTATCGACACGCTCTCGGTACTCGGTGACGAAGAAATTATCAACTGTTTTACAAGGGCATACTGGCTGGTCGGCGAAAACGAAGATGATTGGTCGTGCAGAGAGATAGCCGGCCTGCCGCAGGCGACCGCTCCGGGCGACAATCCCGAACAATCATTGGTCATACGAGGCGACCAAATGCTTGTTATTGTACCAGAGATCGCCGACTCCACTATCAAGAAATTTCACGGCCCGTTCAGTTTTCCCCTAAGCAACGGAAACCCAATGCTCATCATGGAGGATAGCGAGAGCGGCGCCACCTACTATATCCCCCTCGAAGCGATCTCCAGCCTCATACCTGGCGTCCGAAATGAGCAGAGCGGCCAGTAACCTGTGGTATGATTTGTACTAATGAATACGCAAGAAATCGTTGACGTACTCTTGAGCGGCGGCATCGTCGTCATCCGCACCGATACTATCTACGGTATCATTGCTCGCGCCAGCGATAGAAAGGCTGTTGAAAAAGTATACACAGCCAAACATCGCGATCCGGACAAACAGTGCATCGTGTTGATCTCGGACGCTGCGTCAGTTCCCGCACACGCCGAACTCATAGAGTTTTACAGCCAAGCAGAAAAGTTACCAACCTCAGTCGTGGTGCCGGTATCTGATGAACCAGCGTGGATCGTACGCGGCGGCGATAGCGTCGCGTACCGCATAGTACGAAACGAACTTCTCAAAAAAATCACCGAACGAGTTGGTCCTGTCATAGCACCGAGCGCAAATCCGGAAGGTAAAATGCCCGCACGAAGCATCGCCGAAGCGAAAAAATACTTCGGTGATTTGGTTGACCTGTACATCGACGGTGGGGAAGTACCCCGCACAGTTCACGCCTCCCAAATTGTCCGCGTCAACAAAGACGGTACGGTCGACCATTTGCGATAACAGCCTTCAAGATATTTTGAGATGCCTTTGAGCTAGTATTTGCTTCATACGGTATCTGCTTGACACGTCATGTTCTTAAAGCGTCATTTGTATACTTATTTTAGCCGATCGGTCAAAATAAGTATACAAATTTTAGATAAAGATAACAGCGGTGGATAGAGAGATGGAGAGACAGAGAAGTGGAAGGGGTGAGTGCGGCTGGAAACTATCTTTCCAAAGAAAAAGGGGCTCGCGCCCGGCGACCGAAGTCAGCCTGGAGCGCAAGCCCCACTTCTCGCACACCCTCTGGGCGCGAGTCCCTTTCTCTCCCTCCAGTGAGTCCTGCCTAGGGCAGGACGTGGACCAGTAGTCCTCCGAGGAGGATTGCCGCGAGAGCGGCCAGGATCATAGAGATCACTTCTTCACCTCCTTGGATGACGGTGCGTTGATGACGATCCGGTGCGCGAGGAACGCCCCGGCACCAACGATGCTGAGGGCTGTGATGATCGCGAGCGCGTTGACTCGCTCGAACAACGCAGCGACAGTCGCCAGCGCAACGAATACGCTGACGGTGATCGAGATCGTAGCCCATCGGTTGCCACCGGTAAGCACGATCGCGAGCGCGAGCGTCACCATTCCGAACACGACCATAATGATCGTAAAAATCGAAAGAAATTCCATTTTACTCCTTGGGAAGAGCCGGTTGTTAAGGCCGGAAAGGGAACGTGGATTGTTAGGTGCAGGGATCAACTTATCGTTACGACAACTTGACCCTACCTTTTCATTATAGCACAAGCTGTATATTTTGTCAACTTTATTTATATTTGCATAAAATTTACCTCTGTTGTATACTGTTTTTGTTATTAACTTTACTGTGGGACCTGGTCAAGAGAATTAAACAGCTCGCTACCGGGGTTTGAACCACTACCAAGGAGTCTAAATTATGGCTAAAAAAGCCGATTTGCTCGAGCAAGCTGCAAAGCTGAAACTCGAGGTGAGTGAAAAAAATACTATCGCTGAGATAGAAGCTGCAATAGCTACTAGCCAGCAGCCGACAGCCGACAGCAAAAAGAAAGCTCAGGACGACAAAGAAGTCGTTGCTGAACGTAAGGCCGACGTTGCAAAAGCCGGCAAGCGCAGCGAGAAAGCAATCCATGAGGCCGAAGAAAAGGCCGAAAAGGAAGCCCGCAAAGAGGCGCGCGACACTAGTCCGCAAGGCGACGCGGAAAACCATGTCAAACGCGGTCCTGTTCCTGTCACTCGGCCAAAAGCAGAGCGTCATGGTAAAAAATTTAAGGAAGTAGCAAAAAAACTTGAAGCCGGTAAACTGTACAATCTTGCCGAAGCCATCCAGCTTGCAGCCGAAACCAGCCCAGTGAAATTTGACGCAACCGTTGAAGTCCACGTCGTTCTCGGCGTTGACCCGCGCCAAGCCGACCAAAACATCCGCACCACTGTCACGCTGCCGCACGGCACCGGTAAAACCGTCCGCGTGGCCGCATTTGTTCCTGTCGATGAAGAAGAGGCGGCAAAAACCGCCGGTGCAGATATCATCGGCGAAGAAGCCCTGACAAAACAGCTCGATAAAGAACAGTTGAACTTCGACGTGCTTGTCGCAACACCGCAGCTTATGCCAAAACTCGGCAAATACGCCCGGCTGCTCGGTCCGCGCGGTCTGATGCCAAACCCAAAGAGCGGCACCGTCGCAACCAACGTTGCAAAAGCGGTCAAAGAAGCAAAAGGTGGCAAAGTTGAGTACCGCGTCGACAAACAAGCTATCGTGCATCTCGGTATCGGCAAGATCAGCTTTGGCGCTAGCAAGTTGCTCGACAACGCAAAGGTATTTTTCGACAGCTTACTAAGCATCAAACCAAGCTCGCTCAAAGGCACCTATATCCAGACTATCCATGTCAGTTCGACCATGGGACCTGGCATCCGGATAGATATCGCCAGTCTTTAGAAACTTGCGCCAGTTTGGTATCATAGTCCGTAAAGAAAGGGAGTATATGGCAGACGTTGATGGTTATTACGGCGACGATACGGGTTCAAACGAAGAACTCGATCTTAGCTTTCTCGATGAAAAATAAACCCCTTCGTGTAGCGCTTGTTGTACCGCATATTTTTATGCACCGGGATATTTTGCCGCGGGTCATATTTTCACCTGGGCATCTCGCACTTGCACTTGCGGATGGACTTGTGGAGCAAGGCGTCGCGGTCACACTTTTCACGCCCGGCCCAGTAGAAACAAAAGCGGAAAATATAACAGCGGATCTTGCTCTCTTTGAGCGTGAGTTAACTGGCAGGGGAGATGGGTATATGGATCTGCTCAGGAAGCATCCGTTTACATTTATCACGCTTGCACGGCAGGTGCAGAGCGAGCTTATTGCAACAGCGTACCAACTGGCGAATGACGGAAAATTTGACGTCGTACATATCTATACGAACGAAGAAGAGCTGGCTCTGTCGTTTGCTAGGCTGTGCCAAAAACCAGTCGTGTTCACGCATCACGATCCGTTTAATTTTCTCATAAAGTACAAAAACAACTTCCCCAAATACAAGCATCTGAACTGGCTGTCGCTGTCATATGCCCAAAGAAAAGGAATGCCCGACGACACAAATTGGGTCGGCAACATCTATCATGGCCTGAACGAACCAGCACTGACGCCGGTCAAAAATCCAACCCGTGACTACGTTGCTTTTCTCGGAAGAATCATCCACCCAAAAGGCGTACATCTCGCCATCGCCGCCGTCAACAAATACAACGAAACCGCCGAGAAACCACTGCGGCTAAAGATCGCCGGTAAACACTACGCCGAGGAAAGTAAGGATGCGTATTGGCGGGAGCAAGTTGAGCCACAGCTCGATAAAAATATTGAGTATGTCGGATTTATCGATACACCGGAAGCGAAAAGGGAATTTCTCGGCAACGCAAAAGTACTTCTCGTCCCGTCGCTGTTTGACGAACCATTCGGCATGGTGACACTCGAGGCATTTGCCTGTGGCACGCCGGTTATCGCCTTGAACTCGGGTGCGCTTTCTGAGGTCATACGAGACGGTGTGACGGGCTACGTCGTCAGGAAATCCGCTGACGAGCTACTGGTGGCAACCGACTTAGCAAAAGCCCTACAAAGTAGCGAGAAGATCGACCCGGCCGCAAGTCGCTCAGCCTATAGAACCAACTTCACGCTCGAGACAATGGTGCACAAACACATAGCGGCCTATCGCAAACTTGCAGACCGATAAGGTATACTTGTCAGTATGAAGAAGAAAACCCTCATCGCTATCATCATCGGCACCGTTTTAGTACTAGGAGGCACTGTAGCGTTCTTGTCATACACAGAAAACGACGGACACTGGTGTGCGCCAGGAACCCAGTGGGGTCTCGGATACAGCGAAGCTGGCTTGAGCGAGGCTGAGATAGAAGCCCGGAGCCGCTGTCTCGACAACAACCTCTCGTACTAACCACTATTTCATGCGAGTTGCCGAGAGATACTCCTACAAGATGACGAGATCGGTTTTGATGTGCGGGTGCGACTCGTATCCCTCGAGTACAAAGTTCTCTTCTTTGAAATCATCGATTGATTGTACGTCACCGACGATTTTAAGCTTCGGGAAAGGGAGCGGTTTGCGCTGGAGTTGTTCTTTGGCGGCTTCGATATGGTTCGTGTACAGATGCGCGTTGCCCGCAGAAACGATCAGTTCGCGCGGCTCTAGGTCGGTCAGATAGGCGACCATGTACAGCAACATGGCATACTGGGTGATGTTGAACGGCGCGCCGAGGAAGACGTCCCACGACCGTTGATACAGGTGGAGGCGTAGCTTACCCTTTGTTACATCAAACTGAAACATAGTGTGACATGGAGGAAGGCGCATCTCTTTTAGCTCACCAGCGTTCCAGGCGCTGACGATGATACCCTTGCTATCCGGGTTATTTTTTATCTCGTCGATAGCCCACTGCAGCTGATCAAATTCCGTGCCATCGGGCTTCTGCCAGTGCCGCCACTGCACACCGTAGACACGGCCCAGGCTATCCGAGCCTTCGCGCAAAAAACCATCCCAGTACTTGATATTGTGTTCGTGTAGATACTCGACGCTGTCGCTGCCGGAAATAAACCACAGCAGTTCATGCAGCATGGTTTTGAACGGCATTTTTTTTGTTGTCAGCATCGGGAAACCATACCGAAGATCAAAATGCAGCTGCGTGCCAAAAATTGATTTTATAGGGTGAATACCACGTGTCGGTTTCGTTTTGCCATCTTTTAAAATCTTCGTCATAAGTTCAAGATATTCGTACTCAGGATGCCTGCTCATCGTTCCTCCTTTAGCTGTTTGACTTTGATACCTGCGCCGCGCACTATGTCGAGTGCCGCTTTGTCCCACCACTCGTAGAGGTAAGTAACTTCGCTTATATCGGTTTTCGCGATCTCCCGCGCGCACTTGATACATGGCGACATAGTGAGGAGTATTGTCGCATCCTTCAAGTCTACGCTGTTCGCTGCCGCCGCCCGAAGCGCCGCGACTTCCGCATGGATCACTTCTGGTCTCGAAACCAATTTACCATCGACCAGCTGCTCCATCGGTTCGCCGGTCGGATTATAATTTATACCACTGGAAATTATCGCACCATTCTTCACGACAAAGCATGCGACGCCGCCGAGTTGCGCCCGCGATGCTTTCGCCAACTTTTTGAGCGGCGCAAATAAATTTTGGATCTTTATCATGTTACTCATATTTTCCCTCGTAGCGCTTTGCAAGTTTCTTTATCGCGTCTGCTTTTGCCTTGTACAGCTCGGCGTTTTCGTACGGCGTATTTTTAAGTTCACGGTAATTCCACTTGCTAAGATCCGGTGCGTCGAACGGCACGCAGTGAAAATGCAGATGCTCGACAGTGCTCTGTGCGTCACGGCCTTCTTTCTGGACGATCTGCATACCTTTTATACCGTATACTTCCCGGATCATCTTTTTCGCGAGATAGAACATCTTGCGCATAGTTTCCCATTCTTCGGACGTCAGTTCTTTGACCGAACGGACATGACGGCGGGGGATAACAAGCAAGTGGCCGTCTATGTAGGCATAGGCTGGAACGGTCATATACACGCTGTTTTCCGCATAGACTTCGTGGCGTTTTTCCGTTTTGTCATGGTCACAAAACACGCATCGCCCGACAGTTTGCCATATCTGATCATACGCGCCAGTCGTACGCGCCGTTCTGAAGCTCTCTTCCAGTTTTTGCTCTTCGGGCGTCAGCACTACTTCTCCTTGATGGGATCTTTGCGGTACTGCATATAGTCTTTTAGCGTATCGGAAAGAGCGCCGCCTATGGCTCGCTGCAAAATCTGCGTCGTCGAAACGCTCGTTGACTGACGGGGGATAACAAGCACTTCGCCGCCATACTTTGTGACGGTTTTGTATTCTTTTGACGTTTTGTATTCGCTCGTCCAGTCTTCCTCAACAGTGATGTACGTGTCGGGTTTTAGCAAGCCCAGAGTTGGCACACAGCTTGGTTCTGGAAGTATCGTGACGAAGTCTACAGAACGAAGAAAAGTGAGCATTTCGGCGCGGATTTTTTCGTCCAATATGGGTTTATTTGCTCCTTTAACGATACGAATAGCGGCGTTACTACTCACACCGACAACAAGGATATCACCGTAACTTTTTGCTTTTTCAAGATACCGGCACTGTCCGGCATGGATAAGATCCCAGCTCCCGGCGGTAAATACAATTTTTTTGCCGGCACTGTTTAGTTTTTCATGCAAAGTCATCAAGTCACTCTGCGAAATCAGGCGTTTTTTCCACGCACTCTCAGCCATACACTCTCCCTCCAGGTTAGCTATTCGTATTGTATCACTTTTCGCGCGCGCAGTATATCGACCGTTCTCTTGAAATGATGGTTTTTTAGCAACGATTCATACGGATTTTGTTTGAGAAATTTATAAAGATCGTACGTCAAAAAAAGCGTCACAAGCTGTTCGAGCATATCATCGCCGCAAATCCTCACCGTTGATAACTCGCACTCGCCGCGTTTCCGATACCCGGAATTTATAAAATAGTTGCGAATTTTCCCTGCTGGTTTTGGGCAGTCAACGAGCAGAAACGCAAAGGTTCGTGCCACGTCAAATAACGGGTGGCCGACAGCCGCTTTTTCAAGATCAAGTATCCCAGACAGCGCAACACTTCCAACGGTCAGCGGGTCGTTTGCGCTAACCTCTCGAAACAACACATTGCTGCGGACAAAATCCATATGAAGCGGCGTCCGACCAGCCAGCTTTTTGGCGCTACGTAAAAGGGAGATGGCATCTGGAGGCGAAACTGAAAAACCCAACTTATCACTCAGCGCGCGGCGCACATCGCTACTGGCAAAATACCGCTCGATACGCCCGACAATTTCCTCGTACACATCTTCGACATCAGGCAACACCGGACCATCATACGACGACGCGGCCGCGTGAAACCTCGCCATAGCGTACCCGAGCAGTTTTATATGTTTCATCGTGTACGCTTCCCACGGGATAGTCACACCATCCAGATACGAGTACAGCGAACCGTAGCGTTTCCCAACCCGTAAGATCCGCTCATCGACAGGCGCCCGCACCGGCAGCCCCGTACGTCGAATATACGCGCCAAGCGCATTGGTTCGCCGGATAAGTTCGACGATACCCGACTCATTTTTATACAAGATAAAGTTATACGCTCTGTCGTCAACGCCCGTAAAACTATGCGACACATTGCGGTAACCGCCTTCCGCTGCACCGAGTGCGGCGACACGAATACCATACATCGCTGCGATAGCAGTCAGCTTTTCTTCTGGCAACACAAACGACACCAGCTCACTCATGCCATTTATATCCGTTCGTATACGACAAAATCATAGTCAAACTGGTTTTTTTCGTCTTTTTCATGCGACTCACGAGACGTCTCGCGCCATGCAGCCGGGTCTATAGCAGGGAAGTGCGCGTCACCGGACACGGTCGCATGAACTTCAGTGACATAGAGTTTGTCTATAAGGTCAAAAGCAGCCCTATACACCTCAGCCCCACCGATGATGAATACATCCTCAAGCTTCCGAACATCATCTATAGCATGAATGATCGAAGCGTCAGGGAGAGTTATATCTTGCCGCGTTAGTACGACATTCTTTCGGTTCGGCAAAGCATGACCAAGTCGTGCGACTATAGATTCGTATGTTTTACGTCCCATAACGACAGTGCGCCCTGTCGTTAAGTCTTTAAAACGCTTGAGATCGGCCGGTAGGTACCATGGCAAATCATTTTCCGATCCTATAACACCATTTTCAGCCCGGGCAACGATACATGAAATCATACACCCTAGTATACCCTAGTACGTCACACCCCAGCACGCCGGCAATCATTGATAAAAGAATGGATAAACCAGCCCGTTTTGCTGGTGATGGGTATGGGATCCTTCATTTGTTTCTTTTGGTTGTGGATCGTTTGTAGGATAACGGATATCTTCTCCCTCCGCTGCCGGGTCTCTTCATCATTTTTTTCGAGCTTGCCAAAAAGTTTATGCAACATATGTCCGACCAGCCCGCGGCGCCCGTTGTCCCGCGAACTTCGCGTGATAATCTGCACTTCCGTCGGTATCTCTTCCTCGCCCTTGCGTATCATGAACGTCATTTTCGCAACCTCAAAGTCATCCGAGCTCACTTCGACACTACTGATACTTGCTCTGTCGAGCCCGTTCTTTTCACAAATAACACGCATAAAATCATTCGTCCCTTGGACATGTATACACCCAAGTTCCTTTTCGCGGCGCTCAACGGTTGGCACTCGGACAAACAAATCATCTTGCGTAACACGCTCCAGCAGCTTGCCGAGCAGAACAGCAGATTCCTCGGGGGTTTTTGTGATAAGAGTGAGTCCTAGCATATCCATAGGAAGCCTTGATTCTATATTCTCATCGTCCGGGTGGCTTTTCGCGAAAAACTTTGAAAGAAGTGTGTACAATCCTTTCACTCTGTATCGCCCATCAACTTCCACTCCGCCCAAGTTTCCTGTAAATGAACCCATCTTGACACCATACGACTCGGCGTCCGCCCCTATGGTGTCAAAATACGCTTCGGAGTTGTTATCGAGAATCTGTGTGATCGCCTGTAAGTGATTGTCTTTTCCGAACAAATTTTCATATTTCTGTTTTATAACCTCCGCCGTGTCTTCGTGATAATTTTTCTGGTTCTCTGTTTTTAGACTATGAGCCGCATTGCTAAGAGCAAGTGCAAAACCGTCATACCCAAGCGTCTCACAGAAGGGAATATACACTTCGAGCGCATCCTTTAAGTACCGACGTGCCTCGGTTTTTGTTATTTCACGTCGATTTTTTAACATATCGAGAGTCTGCGCCGCCTTGACTAGCAGCGGAACAAATAGCATCTGGTCAGTCAGATCCAGCACTTTTTCTGGGTCAGCAAGTTGAATATCATCTAGCTCCTCAGCCCACGGGGTTTCGACTCTTTGGGTGGGTTTTTTGCGACGAGCTGCCCGGAGAGTATTTCTTTCGAGGCGCTCTTTTGATGGTATAAGTCCAGCTCCGCCCAGTCTTCGCCGCGACTGACTATCCGCGCCAAGCTCTCGCTCAACATACGACAGTGCGGCAAGCGCCTTCACGACTTCACTTTCAGCTGGATCATCCTCGCGCTGCAATATATAGCGGTAAATATACTTCCGGGAGTTCCGGTGAATACTCGTTTTGTCTGCAGCACGCTCAGCAAGCTCGGCAAGCGCCGCAACATCCAAAATCCACTCCGGGACATCGTGGCCGGCAAAGTTACGCAAGATCTCAACTCTGCGTTCTGCCTGATCTTTGGTTTTTTGCTCATGCGCGATATCACTGTACTGATCAAGTATTTTCGAAGCCTCATCGGATATTTTCGCGCTTTTAAGCGGGCATACATCGACTATCTCGTACGGGTTTGGCTCTGTGTCTGTTTGTTCTCTTATCATATGCGTAGCTCAACGATCATTATCATACCATAAAAACGTTGCGTAGCGGCACATTTACTGCTATACTATAGATTAGTCGTTACCAGAGACAGTAGCTGTGAGTAGTCACTTAATTCGCTACCGAGGCAACAGAACTTCTTTTGAAGTGACGTTACGCTCTGGTTATATGCCAGAGTTTTTTGTAACGACCGAAACTTAACATCTCTAGTCGAATCATCAAAGGGAAGGGCTCGCCCCTCCCAATCTATCTGGAAATGAATTCCAGATAGATTTCCCACCCCCTAAAGCTCAGCTTTTCGCTTCGTGCTGACGCGGGTAGGAGTATCAAACGTAAGTTTTAAGGAGAATGCATCACATGGCAATTTCTCGCGATAAAAAACAAGCGTTGGTTAAAGAGTTCACAGATGTACTAAATACGAGCAAGATGACTGTCGCAGTCGCATACGTCGGGACGTCAGTCGCCGACATGCAAAAACTGCGCCGCGCTGCTCGTGAAGCTGGTGTGTATATAAAGGTTCTAAAAAACCGCCTCGTCAAGACTTCCATGAAGCAGACAAAAGCGTTTGAAAGTACCGATGCAAGCCTGCTAAATGGTCAGCTGTTCTACGCATATAGCACCGAAGATGAAGTTGCGCCGGCTCAGGTTATCGACAAACTCTCGAAAGAGATTCCGTCGCTAGCCCTTGTCGCCGGATTTGACAACAGCGGCTCGATCCTCGACACCGCCTCTGTCAAAGCACTTGCCGGCCTGCCGAGCAAGCAGCAGCTCATCGCTGAAGTCGTCGCTCAACTGCTTTCGCCAGTACACGACACAACCAACGCACTTTCTGGCAATTTGCACGCTTTACTCGACGGAGTCGAGGCTCATGTCGCTTAAGCGACATGACAGACGTCAGAAAGAAGAAGGAAGAAAGAAGAAACTAATCATATTAGACGCTGAAGGTATTAAGAAGGGAATCTTCCTTCATCCTTCATCCTTCATCCGTCTAATTCTCCAAAGGAGAATTCCATGGCAGACGTAAAAAAGCTCGCTGAAGAGCTAACTAAACTGACTGTTCTTGAAGTCAACGAACTCAAGAACGTCCTCAAAGACGAATACGGCATCGAGCCGGCTGCAGCCGCAGTCGCCGTTGCTGGCCCAGCTGCTGGCGCACCAGCAGAAGCTGAAGCAGAAAAAGCTGAGTGGACCGTTACCCTGAAAGACGCCGGCGCTCAGAAAGTCGCAGTCATCAAAGCTGTGAAAGATATCACCGGCCTCGGTCTTGGTGAAGCCAAAGCTATCGTTGACGGCGCTCCGGCTCCTGTCAAAGAAAAGGTGAGCAAAGATGACGCTGAAGCCGCCAAAAAAGCCCTCGAAGAGGCTGGCGCTACTGTCGAACTCGTCTAATTTACTTTTTTGAAGCGACTAGAGAATATAGTTCTAAAATACCCCGTTTCTCGGGGTATTTTAGTATCGCTCCACTCTCACTTTACTACCGCTTTACTCTACATCGTAGCAACAAGAACTGTATACTTATTTTAACCGATCGGTTAGAGTAAGTATATAAGTTATATAGTGTGCAAGGGGTGAAAGTGGAGCGAATTTTGTTTCACCACAATACACGCAACCCACGCAAGAAGCCCGGGTTAGGCTCAAAGTCAACGATGAAATTAACAACGTTTTCCGACCCGCCCCAGAAAATCGTGTGGAAAACAAAATTCTTGACATGGGGTGGGCCACATGCTAGTCTAGGGACATACTAACGAGTAAAAACACAGACAAGGAACTGCGAGAAATATGTCTGAACTACCAGAAAAACAGGTAAAACGCCTCCGGGCGCTTATTACCGAAGCGGAAACAAACTTGGCAGCTGCAAAAGAGCTGCTTATCAGCGTTATCGGTGACGAAGAAGGTATCGTTCGTCCGAACACCGAAGAAGTCGCCGGCAAGGTTATCGAGGGCGTCTTTGACGGCCAAAGTATGGTTGGCCCTGACGGCAAAAACTATCCGGTACCAGCAAACTATGCCAGTAAGTCAAAGCTTATCGAAGGTGATATCCTGAAATTGACCATTGCTGACGACGGCAGCTTTATCTACAAACAGATCGGACCTGTCGCACGTCGACAGATCATCGGCACACTTGTACAGCATGACGGCGCTTACTATGTCGAAGCAGCCGGCCGCGAATACCGCGTCTTGCTTGCCAGTGTTACCTACTTCAAAGCACGGGTTGGCGACCAGGTGAGCATCGTTGTCCCAGAAGACAACCGCGATGCTATTTGGGCGGCGGTAGAGGCAGGGCTGTAGAAGATAGATTTGGATTATAGATTGTAGAATGAGTCGCACATGAGCGACTCATTTTCTTACAAAGGTCCGTAATACTATAAAAACTATCACACTTTTCAGCTATAGCAGATTTTTGTGATAAACAGGGGTGGAGAGGATATTTTACTTGCCAAACAGAGCTGTTATGCGCTACTATACCGTTAGCGCTTACTCTGTGAAGCGCGTACTAACAATTTGGCACAAAGCAACCTAACCTGAGTAGTGAAACGAAAGGCATGGTTGAAAAGACCTACGAAGCATACTAACCCCGTCGTTAGGATTGCTTCGTAGGCCATGACTGGAAACGGTCATGGGGGTTTCGGCCCCGCCTAGCGGCGGGTTTTGTGTATAGCTTTATAGACAAACTACTGACTGCTAGACTATACTAACAACCATAAGACTTATGCATAAGATAGATGAAGTAATGTACTTTATTTAGGAGGGAGCGACAACAACACCATGACAAGACTACCCACCCCAGGACAAGACGCCGGTGCATGGGGCCAAATCCTCAACGACTATCTCTCTACTACTCATAAACAAG
>JAPUDS010000007.1:4487-22868 GCA_027492975.1 Candidatus Saccharimonadota bacterium | reverse complement strand
ATTGTTAGGCACAAAAAGAATAGACAGAGTGTTGCAGAAAGTTAGAGGTTGACATGTACGAACTTCTGGAGGTGTTGCGTACGGCTGGGCATGATGACGCAGAAGAGACGAGGGCTGAATCTGAGCTACAACCTGACAAGCCAGTCTTTCAAGTATCGTTTGATGGCGCAAAACCGAGACTGGTTGGGCGGTAGCTAACCGCATGGAGCGATCTGGGTTTATTGAGCGAGAACAGGAGCAGGCAAACGGATTGCTTGCCTGGTTCCAGCGCGATGACGAACAGCCCGTACCACCAATGAATAGTGCTACTTGGCTACGAATTGCTGTTGCGGGTATCCACAGGGATGAGACGGTGCTGCTGAGGACTGTTTTGCTTGGTGTCGAAGAGTCGCAGCGGGTACCGCTCTGGTTGCACTTTGCTGGTTTTGAAGAGGACGTTATCGCCGCAATCGCGGAACAAACCGGCTCTGAGGATATTGACCAATGTCTCAAGGCATTTGCTGAACAAACTTCCGGACTGTTTCAAATGCGAGAGCTGGAGGCGCAGCGTCGTCGCGATGATACAACCGTGCTTTCTATGATTGAGCGCTATGGGCCAGGAGAAGCAACCGAGCGGCCGACTCAACCCAGTATAAACAGACGGAACCCCCGACCGATCCCGACCGTCAGTCATCTGGCGAGTAGGGCTAGGCTATTTGGTATGGCTGATACTACTGACTTGAGATGGTATGAATACGCGTTATGTGCTCAGGCCGATCCCGAGGCCTTTTATCCTAAAAAGAGCGGCTCTGTAAGAGAGGCGAAACGAGTGTGCCGGTCATGTGAAGTGACAGATCAATGTCTCGAATACGCCATGGAGAACAACGAACGTTATGGAGTTTGGGGTGGTATGTCCGTGCGTGAGCGGCGAAAACTTGAAAAAAAGCGGAAAAAGGATCGTACTAAAGATGTTTGACAGACCAACATTTTCCGAGTCCGGACCGCCTCCCAACAAGAAGGAGCTGTTAGATTTAGATCCTCACGAGCTTGATGATCTCAGCATGTCTTCAATTGATGAATTTCCTGATGCCGAGACGCCACCACAGAAAAGAAAGGAAAGAGGAAAGCAGGAGGCCGGTAGTCCGAAGATTCCGTCTGTAGTCGGTGCGGTAGACTGGCAAGCAAAGGCTGCCTGTCGACCGCCCAAGGGGGAAAAGCTTTCACGACCAGTACAACAGATACTTGACGGAGAAGACAAGCTGCCCGCACATGTGAATCTTGTTACTAAGCGGTTGTGCGGCCGGTGTGCTGTCAGGAAGGCATGTCTGCAATACGCACTCGACAACCGAGCTCTTGTGGGTGGTATTTGGGGTGGTACGACTGCGGATGAGCGCAAGAGGCTAAAAGAGCGCCTATAGTGGTACACTAGTACTATGAAACGGTTGGCAGTTATCGACGGGAAGAGTGTTTTTTACAGAGGCTACTATGCCATGCCAAATCTCAGCACAAAAGATGGCACGTCGACGGGAGGGGTGTACGGTTTTGCGGCGCTCTCTCTAGAACTTATCAAAAAACTGAAGCCTGACTATGTGGCGGTGGCGTGGGACAAACCCAAAACTAACATACGAAAACGTGTTGCGCTGTACCCTGAGTATAAAGCAGGACGCAAACCAGCGCCACCGGATTTTTATGAACAGATACCGCTGCTCCACGAACTGCTCGATGCGTTCGGCTGGCCGCTCTATGAGCTCGATGACTACGAGGCTGACGATATCATGGGGACATTTGCGCGTCAGGCCGAAGAGAGGGGTGTCGAAACCTGCCTGATAACCTCAGATCTCGACGCGCTGCAAGTTGTCGGTCCGCTGACGCATGTGTATGCCATGAAAAAAGGCTTCACGAACATAGAACTTTTCAAACCAGAGAGTTTTGAGGCAAAGTACGGCATACGAGTTGACCAGTTTCTGGATCTCAAAGCGCTGAAGGGCGATAGCTCCGACAACATACCTGGCGTGCCCGGGATCGGTGAGAAAACGGCTATAGAACTACTAAAAAAATACGAAACACTTGATAACGTGTACGAAAATTTATGGGAGCTCAAAGACAGTTTGCGCCGCAAGCTCGAAGAAGGCAGGGCGAGTGCGTACTTATCAAAAACCATCTCGGAAATCTGGTGCGACGCACCGGTAGAGCTGGACTGGGATGTGGCGGATGTAAATGATATAGACGCTGTCAAGCTAAAGACTATGCTGACTCGGCTGGAGTTTCGTTCTTTGCTTCGGGCGCTACCGGAGAATATGCGGACGGTGGAGCCGGTGAATATTCCAGGTCTCGCGAGTATCGAACCGGCGCAGCTGGTGGAGTTTGACGATGCCCGGCAGAAGCAGCTCCTGGAGGCAAAACAGGTTGTCGTGTGGCAGGTTGAACACAATTTTTATGTGTCGGCGTCTCGCGGTGAGATGGTGCAGCTCAGTGCCGAACAACTACGGCCGTTTGCGGCAGACCTCAGCGCTATCGCTCATGGTGCAAATGAATTGTATAAGAAATTTTTATCGTCTAGCGTCCAGTGTCCAACGTCTATCTACGACACGAAACATGCGGCTTTTTTGCTTGATCCTTTACGAAAATCGCGCGAGCTCGAGGATATGACAGGTGTTGACGCGACCGATCCGAAACAGGCGGTGGCGGCGATCTGGACGCTATATGACGAGCAAATAGCCGAATTTGAAAAGCTACCGAAACTACGGAGTGTCGCGTTTGATATAGATCTCCCGCTCATACCGGTGCTTGCGCGCATGGAACACCGCGGGATCATACTCGATGCGGCGTTTCTTGGTGAAATGAACAAGGATATTACTGAGGAGCTGCGGCAAACCGAACAGGCCATGTACTCGCTGGTTGGGTATGAGTTCAATATCGCGTCGCCGATACAGCTTAGCGAGGTGCTGTTCGTCAAACTTCAGTTGCCGACGCTTGGTATAAAAAAAGGGAAGACCGGGTACTCGACGGGGCAGAAAGAGCTCGATAAATTGCGCGGCCTGCATCCGATAGTCGAGTTGATCGAAAAATACCGTGAACTCAGCAAACTACAGAACACGTATATCGAAGCGCTACCGAAACTGGTTGATGATCAGTCGCGGCTGCACACAACATTTAACCAGGATGTGGCGGCAACCGGACGACTGAGTTCGACTGATCCGAATTTACAAAATATCCCCATCCGTAGCGACCTCGGCCGGCGAATCCGCGAAGCATTCGTGCCAGCGCCGGGCAATGTGTTCGTTAGCGCTGACTACAGCCAGTTCGAGCTTCGCCTGGCTGCTGTGCTGGCCGGTGACGAACAGATGATCGAAGATTTTAACTCCGGTGTCGATATCCATACGAAAACAGCAGCTGACGTCTACGGTATCCCGGTAGACCAGGTTGCGAAGAACCAGCGCCGCGACGCGAAAGTGATTAATTTTGGCGTGCTATACGGTATGAGTCCGCATGGTCTTGCGGCTGCGACGGGTATGACGTTCATGGCCGCAAAACAGTTTATCGACGACTACTTCCGGTTGCGCGCGCCGATCCGTAAATATATCGACGAAACCATCGCAAAAGCAAAAAATGATGGGTATGTGGAAACGTATTTTGGTCGTCGGCGGCCAACACCGGACGTAAAGTCGAGCAATTTTATGGTTCGTGCTGGCGCTGAACGGCAGGCGGCAAATATGCCTATACAGGGCACCGAGGCTGACCTCATGAAAATGGCGATGCTCAAAGTCGAGCAGGAGATCGATGGCTTTGGTGTGCAGGTGCTGCAGATACACGACTCCATACTCGTCGAATGTCCGGAAGGTAACGAAGATACCGTGAAAAAAATCCTAAGAGAGACTATGGAAAACATCTGTCCAGAGCTTGGCGTGGTACTTAAAGTCGATACAAGTTCGGGTAAGAACTGGGGCGAAGCGTAGCTCTTATGGATGAGGATGAGAAATTTTTATGGCTCGCGATAGAGGAAGGTAATAAGCAGAAGCCACCACGTAATTTTGGTGCGCTTATCGTGAAAAATGGACAAATAATAGGTGCTGGGCATAATCATGTACACAAAGACAATGATCCTTCGGCGCATGCGGAAATAACAGCAATTCGTGAAGCTGCACAACACGTAGGTTCAAAAGATTTGAGTGGTTGCGCAATGTACGGTTCGCATGAACCGTGCTTTATGTGTTTTACGTGCGCGGGTTGGGCAAATATTGATCGTGTTGTCTATGCAAATCCAGCGAGTAAATCCGGGGATTCGTACGAGTTTCAAGGTGTGACCTTGCAGGAGCTTGCCGGAAAATTCACCCGCAAGAAAATTAGTATTGAGCCAAAGAGGCTGACGTGACATTTGGCGGCAAGGCGGATAATCTCTTGAAACTATCAAAAGATTTTCGAGTGCCGGAGTTCTTTATCGTTGCGCCAGAGGATGCACTCGTTGCTGTGTTGGATAGATTTGACGAGCTCGGTGCAGAAAAAGTGGCAGTGCGTTCAAGTGCGGTCAATGAAGACGGCAGAGATGCAGCATGGGCAGGCCAGCTTGAAACGGTTTTAGATGTTGAACGCGAAGGTCTGATCGAGGCTATCGAACACTGTCGTGAGTCGGCAAACTCTCAAAGAGCGCAGGCCTATGCAAAAGCACGTGCTACTGAAAGTGGTAACGTGGCGGTGATTATTCAAAAAATGCTTGAGTCGCGAGTCAGTGGCGTTGTGTTTTCACGGCATCCAGTAACGGGCGAGGAAAAGATAGTTGTTGAAGCGGTACGTGGTCTTGGCGAACAACTGGTCAGTGGTAGCGTGACGCCCGACACGTATATTGAAGGTGGCGAAAAATATATCTCGGGTAGTACACCGATTTTGAATGAAGATGAACTGTCAGAAGTATTCCAGCTAACGAAACAAGTTGAACAATTTTTTGAGTATCCAGTTGACATAGAATGGGCGTATGAAGATAAACAATTATATTTGCTCCAGGCGCGGCCAATAACTACCGTATAATAAAGAGCATGACCGTAAACACCGATCTCTATCTAACACAAAAATCACTGACTGAATGGCTAGAGGACATCAATCACCGTGATGCTGCGGTGCTTCGGAAGGAAGACAACGAGAAGCGCGAACGACTTGCCGTACTAAAGGAAGTTGCGGGAATTCCGTATGACGAACAGGTGAAATTTACGGCACGTGACGTAGCTGATAACACATCTGAACATGCGAAGTTTCTGGAAGAACACGGCGATGAGCTCTGCGCCCTGCGTCTTATCCCGCTCGATCACTCGTTGCCGAAACTGCGCATGCGCGGTTGGACGGTTCGGGATGTACAGAAATGGTTCCGTGAACAAAACATTGACCCGGACAAATATCGCGCTGAGTACATACCGCATTCTGAACATCAGGATTGGGCGACGATTTTCGTTGTGAACGACACAGGTATTTTTGGCGAAATTATTCGCGGCGGGCATAGCCAACTAACACAAGGGATTTATGATGGAGACGACCGTCCGTATACATTTTCATTTGATTTTTTAACGTGGCGCATTGAGCCGAAGAGCGATGATGCGCTTGAACACGTGCAGCGAATTATAACGTATTTGAAATTGCCGCAAGACACACAAAAGGCGGTACAGGAGCGGCTTGACGGTACGTTCACGCATGATTACTTGAAAGGTTATTTCGAAACGGTGGAAGGCGAACAGTTCGGACTTTGGTTTGTTGACTACTCACCGACGATGGGTGAACTTATAGGTGATATTGCGCCTCTGGTCGCGGCAGGTGGCGCGAATGTAAAAGGTCAGGTTGGCTGTGCGGGAACCGCGGAAGGTGTTATAAAAATTGTTCAACCCGGTTTTCCGGTCGCTGATTTTCCGGACGGTGCGGTGCTGGTTTCCGAAATGACGACGCCGGATCTTGTACCACTCATGCAAAAGGCGGCGGCAATCGTAACTGACAATGGCGGTATTTTATCGCACGCTGCGATCGTTGCGCGGGAATTAAAAAAGCCGTGTATCGTTGGGACGGGCAACGCAACCAAAAAACTGAAGGATGGCGATAGCGTCGTTGTAGATACTGTGCTAGGTGAAGTGAGGCTTTTGTGATTAAAGCTATCATTTTCGACTGTTTCGGAGTGATCGTAACCGATACGCTGGTTGCATTTCGCGAAACACAGTTTGGCGATGATCCCGTCAAGATACGGCAAACGATTGATGCTACCCGCGCTGTTGATCTTGGTATGATTTCCAAACCAGAATTTTTGCAGATCATAGCAGACTTGTCTGGTATGACGGTGCAGGGTGTCTTCGAGATGCTTGAAAGTGGCAGCGTTCTCGACAGGCGGTTACTGGAAAAAATAAAAAGTTTGAGATCTACATATAAGATCGGTATGCTCTCAAATATATCGCCTCATAGGCTGGAGGATTTTCTCAGTGCCGACGACAAGGCGCTGTTTGATGCACTTTCTCTTAGCTATGAGATCGGGTTTGTAAAGCCAGATCCGCAAGCGTATCAGGTAGCGACGAAGCAACTTGGCGTGTCGCCTGAGGAGTGTGTTTTTATAGATGACCAAGAGCGTAACGTTACCGCGGCTCGCGCGGTTGGTATGCACGGTATTCACTATAAAAATTTTGCTCAGTTTGAACGAGAGCTCAAAAAACTGCTACAGTAGATGCATATGATGAGTGGGCATTGGCGGCGTTGGCGACCAAAAAATAACCGAGCTTTTTCAGGGACGGCGCTGACGTCATTTGAGCTGTTTGCGAAAGTGATGGCACGGTTGAAAAAGGTGGATATAAGTAAACGGTCCTGGCGTAAACATCAGGATTTTACGGAGCTTGACAGTTATATCGATGGTGCACGAGGACACGCCGTGGGGCTTGATAAAGAAGGCGCATCAGGGGTAGAGCGGGCTGAGGCATGGCTGTATGCCTTGGCGCTCCAGGCGCCGCGGGCGGCTGTTGCGCAGCACGCGATGGACAAGCATCCACATGGCTACCACAACAAAGAACATCGGCTATACGAACTCATAGACTTTAACGATGCGTTTGATTCAGCGGTTCTTGCACTGCCAAGTGACCTACGATCTCATGTTAAAGAACAGATAAAGAACATGTGCGACTATATGTGCGAAAAAGCCGGAACTCGTTGTTTCTCTGATGAAGAATATCAGGCGATCACGCATGGACTGAGCCGAGAAATTGCTGTTTACCTAGGGCTCGTCGAAGAAGGCTATCATGTTGAGATGGCAAATCGCCACGAAGATGCGTTCGGTATCGATATGAGAATCATCGACCCGAAAACGCTAAAAACAATCGCAGTCGATACAAAGACGCGTTCATCGTATCACTATCGTGTCCAGGAACTGCATAGGGAAGGGCGTCTGAGCGACGAAGGTCTGTTAATGGCTGAGCGCAACGGTTTTACGGCGGTTATGAATGGTCGGGGCAGCGAACAACGGCGTGTTGTCACGTGGCGAATCGACCATGAGGTGCTCGGTGAGGTCGTGGATTTTCAGTTTGAAGATACTCGTCGGCTAGCGGAAGAAATACGAAGTATTCTGTTTCGCTACGGTGTATCATAAACAGTCCGGAACGGCGGTTTTATAAAAAAATGCTTGATGCTTGATTTAACATAAACGCTATGTCACAATATGAGCAAAGTATAACCATAAGGATATAGACACAATGAAACAACCACTCAAATCAGCACTTATCGGCAGCGCAAGCCTTATCGCAGTTGCTGGCACGGTACTTATACCGGCTGCAGCATTTGCTGCAAGCACAACGGCAAACTCAACCATTAGCGTTCTGGTCAATCCTGTTATCAGTATGACCGGTGGCACGACAGTGACGATTCCGGCACTGACGCCAACCGCTGGCGGCAATCTTTCGAGCGCAAGCGATACTGTCGCGGTGACTACGAATGACGTGGCAGGGTATACATTGACACTTGCTGATGCCGATGCGACCACAACGCTTGTGAGCGGTGCTAACTCCATCCCTGCGTCTGCAAATGCTATCGGAAGCGGCGCGGCGCTTGCGTCTAACACGTGGGGCTTTGCGTTGCCAGGTGGAGCAGGCTTTGACGCATCATATACAGCTGAAAACAACAGTGCCTCGAGTAGTTCAAAGTGGTCGGGCATACCCGCAACTGGTTCACCGTACACGCTAAAGTCAACGAGTTCGACCGCTACGGCCGATCCGACAACTGTCTGGTATGCTGTCAAGGTCAATTCGTCCCAAGCTTCGGGTACGTATACTGATATCGTGACGTATACAGCGACAACTAAGTAGGAGGGTGCGGATGCGAGTATTCCGCCGAACGGCCATTGCTACAGCGTTAGTAGTGGTCGCTTCCTTTGTGGGTTTTCATGCTACGGCACATGCGGCTGATCCGGTCGAGAGTATCACGCTGTCGCCAACCAGCAAAACGTACAAAGTCGATCCGGGCCAAACGTTCCAAGACTCACTGACCGTTGTCAATGACGGCGGAACAGCCTATGATTTTGTGGTCTATGCAGCACCGTATTCGGTGGCGAGCGGTCCGTACGACAAGCCGGACTACACGACAACAACTGGCAATGCCGATGCGTACTCGTGGTTTCAGTTTCAGCAAACGTCCTGGCATGTCGAAGCTGGTCAAACATTGACAGTGCCGTTTACGGTATATGTAAAAAAGAATGCAGCTCCCGGCGGACATTATGGTGTTCTTTTTGCTGAAATTCAGCCTTCAGAGGACTCATCAGGCACGACGACTTTAGTACGCAAAAAACGTGTCGGGACGGTTATCTACGCAACTGTCAGCGGTGATGTACGGCTGAGTGGTCAACTAGCCGGCACTGATATACCGTGGTTTCAGTCGACTGCGCCGCTTAATGTCACTTCATCGATACAAAATACCGGTAACAGTGACTTTGTCGCGCATGTCTCGTACCAAGTAAGCGATATTTTTGGGTCTGTGAAATTTACAACAGAGGGCAACTATGTCGTGTTGCCGTCGACGACGCGTGATGTGATACAGAGCTGGCCGGGCGTGCCATGGTTTGGTCTTTTCAAAGCGCGTATCACGACGACATTTCTTGAGACGACCAATACCAGGGAGTCTTACGTACTGGTTATGCCTATCTGGCTTGTTCTCCTAGTAAGCGTTATGGTTGTCTCAGGAGGGATATATGCGATCTGGCGACACATTTCTCGCACGCGGTAGTAAAGTAGTTGCGTTCGTACTCGTCTGTGGTATGCAGCTTGCGATAGTCGGATTTTCGTTGGTTGTCCATGCCGTAGGGACACCGATACAGACAACGGTTGACCAGGGGGACATACATCCAGCGTTAACGCTTGACAGTATCGTGTCGCCGCTGACCGTGACGGTGATGCCGCTCAACTTGAGCGGTTCGCTCGAAAGTCTTACGCAAATCCAGGTGTATGTCGACAATGTTTTTTCGGTGACGATTCCGGTAAGCGAAGGCGCGACGTCATTTGCGGCGAATTTAGTCATACCGGCGGGGACGCACACGGTGAAACTGGTCGGGATTAGTCCATTTGCCGATACGTCGCCAACGATTACTATTTCTGTGACGTATATGCCGCCTTCTGGCACTGAGGAAAGTCAAACTACTACTTCATCTCCAGGTGGGGGTCAAAATACCCCTGCGGCAACGGATGAAAAGTGGGGTGGGGTTATCGTGAGTCCTGACGCGACACCGGCAACAACGCTGTACGCACCCCCTTCACAGCGGGCAAGTGCGCTACCTCCATGGCTCTATAGCGGGTTGGTTGCTGTTGATATTGCCCGGCCTGGTGATACCGATGGACAGATCGTCGCCATGCTGCAGCGGGCAGCACTGCTTGTTCCGGCTCTTTTCTTGCTTATTTTTGCCCGTCCAGCTCTCTATGCACTATATTTTATCCGCTTCAAGTGGTTCGGGCTTCGTACGTGCCAGCTGCCAAAGCGCGTCGGACACCCGCCGTCACTACATCTACGTGTTATAGGAGTACTACTGATGCTCGGCGTTTTTTCGTTCAGCTAGGTGGATGCGACCCGGTTCAACGAATGGTATACTGGGAGGGTACATGAGGGTTATGGTACGGAGCGTACAGATACTGATTATTGCGCTGGCAGCTACGGGCTGTATGGTTCAGCTTGCGCATGCCGATCGGTTTAGCTCAACAAGTTATATTATCGACGCGAGCATCGTCAACGGTACGAATGGTGGCACAAGAAGCTCGGCGAGTTACAAACTGACCGGGAGCGCCGGGGAAAATGTCGTTGGCAACGGGACAGGCGGAAGTTATGTTATGGGCATGGGGTTTGTTTCGCAGCTTGCAAAGAGTTTGTCGCTCACGGTACAACCTTCCGGTCTTGTTGCGCACTACGCTCTCGACGAAACTAGTGGTGTGCTGATTGCCGACCAGGCAGTGTATAGCGCGTATGGTACTAGGCAGGGGACGCTTACTTCTGTTGCTGGCAAACTGGACACAGCACTTAGTTTCAACGGTTCAAATCAGGCAGTGTCTATAGCGAATAACTCTCAGACGCAGCTTAGTTCGACCGGTACTCTTGAAGCTTGGGTAAAAACAAGCACCTCGACTGGTAGCATGACGGTTGTATCGAAATACAATAACTTCTGGCTTGGTCTCAGTACCGGGACGGCGTCTGTTTATAACTATTCAACGAGCACAATGTGCAGCGACACGACAAATATCGCAAACGGTAACTGGCATCATATCGCCGTGACGCTGAATTCCGGGGTGTCGAATGGCTCGACTATCTATGTTGACGGCGTAGCAAAGAAAACATGCACCTGGACGCCAGCAGCCCAAACAGGCTATGTTGCGCTGGGGGCGGCACAGAGCGGCGCGTCGACGTACACACAGTACTTGAACGGTACGGCCGACCATGTGAAGATTTTTAACCGTATACTGACGGCCGATGAGATACTTGCAGAATACACCGGTCAAAATAGCGGTGCTATCAGCGGCTTGTCGCTCGGGATGATTACACCGGGAGCGTCAAATACAGTTCTCTCAGATGTGATCATCCAGACTGATGCCGGGAGTTATACGCTTGCCGTCAGTCAGGACTACAATCTTACGAGTGGTTCGTACACGATTCCCGCTATTTCTGGCAGTATCGCCTCGCCAGCCGCCTGGACTGAAGGAACGACAAAAGGTCTTGGGTTTACGCTAACAGCGACAAACGCAACAGCTATTCCCGGACTGTGGAATTCTGGCAATAGTTACGCACAGTTTCCATCGACAGCGACGACATTTTATACTCGTACCGGCTGGCAGAGTAGCAATGATTACCTGACGCTACGCGTCCGGGCTGATGTCGCATCAACGCAGGCATCGTCGACAACGCCATATACAAATACAATCACCGTTACGGGAACGATCACCCCATGAGCCGGCGCTGGTTCGCCGTATATTGTGTGTTAGCAGCGTGTTTTTTTGTGTTTCGGGCTGCTCCTGTCAGTGCGGCCTCGCTCACCATAAGTCCGTTACGCTATGACGCTGAGCTAGCCGCCGGCGAAAAGAAAAAAGGGTTTGTCGATGTGACGAATCCGTCAGCGCAAGAAGTGAACGTTACGCTGTCTGTTCAGGCGTTTCGCCAGATAAACGATGACGGCGCTTTGGAGTTTTATGATAGTAAAATAGTGCGCGAAGGCGTAGCGTTGGATTATTCTGAGGTGACGCTTGGCCCGCGTGAAACGATTCATCTTGCTTTTCTTCTTGACGGGTCAAAGCTTGCGAGCGGTGATAATTTCGCGGCTATTTTCGCGTCGTCGGTGCCGAGTGAAAACGGCGCTGGCGAGCAAACGGTTCGGGTTGGGACGTTACTGATCATTAGTAACGCGACCCCAAGTGCGCACGATGCGGTCATCCAAAATCTTTCCGGGCAGTTCTTGCAGTTTAGCGATGGCCTCAGAGTGTCTTTTGAAGTTCGTAACACGGCGAACGAAGGTGCCGCAACCGGTTTCTCGCCGGTGATTACAGTGAAAGCCTGGCCACATATACACGATACAGTGACTGGGCCACTGGTGTTTGCTGGTCGGACGCGCACGGTTGACTATGTCAAGCAAGGGAATTATCTCGGTCTCATGGCGGTTCGGGTTGCAACCGGTGACTCCGAACAAGTTACCTACAGGCTGCTTATCACTGGCTATTGGCGTCTTTTGTTGCCTATCCTCGTTGTCGCACTTGGCATCACCATATGGTTTGCCCGGTACGTCCGAAAACGATCCGGAAACAGCGGTAAAGCGGGTTGAAATAGCCTACCGTAAGCGGTATAATCTAAGGTGAGCTTTATCCTGTTGAGAACAGGGGAGTGAGCTCATAAATCAGGTGTAAAGAGGAGGGCGCTACAGTTGCGTAGCTCATGCACATCGGCATTACGATTGCTTCTGCTACCTTTTGCTGTATTTATTACAGCGTCTTTCTTGCTGTCAACTCCTGTACATGCAGCTCAGACTGTCCCATATAAGGTCAATTTCCAGGGTCGTTTAACCAATGCGTCTGGAACGGTACTCTCTGGTACCTACGATATGTCATTTAAACTCTATACCGCCCTAACCGGCGGTACGCTTATATGGAGCGAAACGCGTACAACGGCAAACGGCAACGCTGTAACGGTAACAAATGGTCTCTTCAGCGTACTTATCGGCGAAGGCACGGCGGTTGCTGGGTCATCGGCGACGCTCCAAGCAGCGGTGACCGCCAACATGAACATGTATATGGAAGTGACGGTTGGGGCAGAGACATTGACGCCGCGCAGTCAATTTGGCTCGGCTGCATACGCTATAAACGCCGACATGCTCGATGGTTATGACAGCAGTTACTTTGCTCCGGCAACGGGCAGTACGGCCTACGCGCCGATATCTGGTAGTACAAATTACGCTCCCATATCTGGCTCGACTAACTATGCGCCTATATCCGGTTCGGCAAACTACATTCAAAACCAGACCGCTTCGGCACAGACCGCCGGGTTCAATATCAACGGCAACGGTAGGATTGGCGGTACGGGTACAGTAGTAGGGGCGTTTACGAATAATGGTGAGGCCATGTTCTATAACTCGACAAACTCTGCGGCGGCATTCACTATACAGACGAGTACTGCTGCGAAATTGTTTGTAGCCGATACGACGAACTCTCGTGTCTATATCGGCAACCCGACAGCCGATGCAAATGCCGTCCTCTTGGTGCTGGACTATAAAAACACAACTGGCGATCCGACTGGGGTAAATGGCGGGGAGTACTACAACTCTGCGAACAACAAATTTCGCTGTTACGAGGGCGGTATTTGGCGCGACTGCGTGAGTGGTTTTGGTTCAGTGACAAAAACCGCTGACCAGGCAGCCACAACAAGCAGTACAACTTTCCAGGACGACAACACGCTATTTTTCGCAGCAAATGCAAATACTACATATGTATTTGACGCCTGGATACCCGTCAATGACAGCAATGCGACGGCTGACTTGAAGTATACCTTTACCATACCAGCATCGGCGACTATATCTGCCATGACCTCATACTTTACGTCTGCAACTGCGCAGGTTAACTGCAATATCACAACGAGCGGTCAGACTTGTGCTAACACTACTTACAACAACGCCAACCACTTCATCCAGGTGAAGGGCTCCGTGACGGTCGCTGGTACAGCTGGTCAGGTGCGATTCCGGTTTGCGCAAAACAGCAGTAACGGTAACGCGTTTCCGGTTATCAAAAAAGGCGCCACCCTGTCCTGGAAACAGAGCAATTAAACACTGAATGTATAGTGAAAGTATAGGCTAGCGTTTGTCGGAGATAACGTAGTTATAG
Source organism: Candidatus Saccharimonadota bacterium (assembly GCA_027492975.1). Lineage (GTDB taxonomy): Bacteria > Patescibacteriota > Saccharimonadia > Saccharimonadales > Saccharimonadaceae > JAPUDS01. The sequence continues at coordinate 9,054 of JAPUDS010000007.1, read as the reverse complement.
ATAGTTTTCGAGACATCCGCGATAAAGTTATTTGCTTCTGTTTCGGGCAAACCGACCATCATACAGATAGTGTAGGGACGTTTCGGCACATAGATGATACCGCAGTCACTCTCGGTCCACTCCTGGTTGTATACGCCGTTTTTGTGAGCAACCTTGAGGCCTGACGGCAAATGTTTTGTCAGGCGTCGGTTTTCTGTCGACTGGGAGAGAAACGACAGTATTTCATTTGAACTGTTCCTGTCGACGTATGAGGCAAAATATAAACTTTTCAAAACTGAGGTATATGATTTTGCGTTGATAACGGCTTGTCCGTTTTCGAGATTTTGGTCAACATCGAGCTGGGCGAGCGATTGATCTTCTTCCTTCAGTAGTCCTTTGACGTGGTCGTAGATAGTTCGGGAGGCTGTGTTGTCTGACTCCGACAGGGCAAGCTGGGCCAGTTCACGCAGCGTCATCTTTGTGTTTGCACCTTTTTTCCAGAGGTCGCCGTAGGCGTCATCAAGCTCACTTGCTTCTATAGTGACAACAGTATTCAGGTTGATTTTGCCCATCTCAGCGGCCCTGTACAGATTCATCACCAGTGGAACCTTGATGAGTGAAGCTGCGATCAGCTCGTTGTCGTCGCCGATCCGCATCGACGTTCCGCTCGGCAGGTATTCGAAGTAAAAGCTATACTGCGTGTCTGCTGGCAGGGTGCTAAATTTTGCCTCGATCTCTTTGCGAAGCGGGAAGAAGCGGATAAGTATGTCATTTGGGTTGTCGGCAAAGATACGCGGCGAAAGAAACGGGTAGTCACTCTGGGCAACATTGTCCGATCGTGTCATAAAAAAGGCCCAGACCAGCGCATTTAACACTATAAGCGCTCCAAAAGCGTACAGAACCGTTCGTTTTTTCACCCGAGACCTCCTAAGTATGTATTCATTGTACATGGAATATTCATGCAGGAATAGGCATAAGAGTAAAATTCCCGGGCGAGCGTGATACACTAGAGTACATATGGAAGAAGTGAAAAAGCCAAAGAAAACGAAGCTGACCGCTGTTGTTCGGCTACCGCTCTGGGCGCGCCGGCCGTATGTGGTAGCAGCGCTTGCATTTCTCGGCGGATTTTTGGTCATGGCGCTTATCTGGTGGCTTATTCCGCGCGGCCAACACATCAACACGAGTCAGTATCAGGCGGTGTATCTTATCAATGGACAAATGTACTTCGGCAAACTGCAAAATGCCGAGGGAACGTACCTATATATGAGATCTCCATATATGCCACAGAGCACGACCGACAGTAGCAGCCAGACGACAGACGCAAATACCAGCACGCTCGTACGTGTCAGAGATCAGCTCTGGGGGCCTGAAGATAGTATTGCCATCCGTGCCGACCAAGTGGCTTTTTGGCAAAATCTGCGCGACGACAGCAAAGTGACGCAGGCGATAAAAGACAAGGAATAGTGTGCCAGAGCTTCCAGAAGTCGAAACGATTCGGCTGGGGCTACAGCGCTTGATTGTCGGGAAAGTCGCTGCATCAGTTCATAACTACGACAGCCAGAAAAGTTTTCCGAATGCGCAGGCAGATGTTGAACAATTTTTGCTTGGCGCTCGCATTACTGAAGTTCGTCGCCGAGCAAAAGTATTGCTCATAGAACTGTCGAGCGGCTATACACTTATGGTGCATCTCAAAATGACCGGGCAAATAGTGTTCGTTCATGGCAAAGAGCGCTGGGGTGCCGGGCACCCGAACGATTCGTTGCTCGGAAAGTTGCCCGACAAAACAACGCGTGAACACATAGAGTTTTCAGACGGCTCGCGGCTGTATTTCAATGACCTTCGTAAGTTCGGCTGGATGAAGCTTTTGCCGACAGCCGAGGTCGAGAATGTAGATTTCATGAAAAAGGTCGGGCCTGAACCGCTTGAGACTAACTTCACATCCGAGCAATTTATTTCGCGGATTCGGCGGCGAAATGGCACAACCGTGAAAGCGGCAATACTTGACCAAACCGTGCTTGCCGGTGTCGGTAATATTTATGCCGATGAAAGTTTATGGGGCGCGAAGATCCACCCGGCAACGCGTGTGCGCGACGTCAGTGACAAACAGCTTGCGGAGCTTCTCAAACAAATAAAATCCGTGCTTAAACTATCCATCGAAAAAGGTGGCAGCACAGATAAGAACTATGTCGATGCCGAAGGGAACAAGGGTAGTTACCTGAAATTCGCGAATGTGTTTCGTCTTGAGGGTCAACCCTGTCCGCGCTGTGGCACGACCATAGAAAAGATCCGCGTCGCCGGCCGCGGCACCCATATCTGCCCAGTCTGCCAGCGTATTGAACCGCACGTATCGGAACTCGTGAAGGGCAAAGTGAGTCGGGTATTTAATACTGCTGACGATTTTCTCGCTGACCTGAAAAAATAATTTCGCAAATCCAATGCCCTCCAGTGTTCAAGAAACAGTACAAAAAACTACCACCAAAACTTCAGGCGCAATTTGATACTCGTTTGCGGCTTTTTCTGGACGACCCGACCGCTCCACAACTGCGAATACATCCGCTGAAGGGAGCGTTTGCTAGGTATTGGAGTATGAATGTCAACGGAGATATCAGAGCGCTGTACCGCCTGGTCGGTGACGAGCTGGTTATTTTTGCACTCATCGGCACGCATAGTCAGCTCTATGGGTAGTTGTCGTTGGCCGGCTTGACAAAATAGCCAGAGTGTGCTAATATTGAATATATAGATTACTCATAAAAACCAAAACCACCATGGCACATCCAACATCTGGCGAGCAATTTCTCCACGAACGCAACAACGACTTTCAGAAGTCGCCTGAAGTTGATGCGGTCGTGACATATTTGCAACAGGGTGGCGAAGCAATTCCAAACGCGCCCGATACCCGGATAGCAGCCTACCTGGGTTTCTTAGGTGCAAAAGAATATGTCAACGACGGTATCTTGACCGGCGACCCGGAGAGCATTCGTCGCCAGATTGAGAGAAGCGCGGTACATTTGACCAAAGAAAACGCCGAAGCCTACGTTAAATTTCAAGCAAAGGTTGCACGCGAGCTCGGCCGCGGCGCAGAAGTTGAGCCGTTCGACGACGAGATGAAGATGAACGCGCTGCGGCTCGTACGCAAAGACCAGCAGCTACAACTCGAAGAGTGGGTCGGCGAGCTAAATAGCGCTGAAAACAACTACCCTGACTGGTTCAAGTACTGGGTGTTTGAGCAGGTCAAACGCACGACGGCGTTTAACGAAGAGCTTGGAAAAAACGGTAAAGCCAAAGGCTTTGAGCGGCGTTCGGGCGGGAGCTTTGCGCTGTTTCCAGAGCTTGACCGCGCCTCTCTGTCGTTAGTTCATGACGTCTTGCAGGAAAAACTGACCGGTGTAAAGATGGAAGCTGGCTACGATGTTGACTACGACCCGCTGCGCGCACTGCTGGCTGAAGCCAACTTTGGCAAGCTCTACGGCGAGGCGCAGAACTACGGCTTTAAGATTACTGATGAGTTGAAAGCAATTACAACTGGTTCGTGGCGTGATTTTGCCCAGAGCGACTATGCCGAAGACGCCGACGCGCTGTCAGCACTGGTGCGGTCGTACCGAACTGGTTGGTGTACGGCTGGGCGCGAGACAGCTGGCGCGCAGCTGGAGACAGGCGATTTTTACGTCTGGTGCTCGACCAATCCAGAGACAGAAAAAGACGAAGTGCCGCGTATCGCGGTGCGTATGGAGCAGGGCGCGGTGGCGGAAGTTCGCGGTATCGTCGGCGGCAAGCGTCAGGAGCTGGAGCCGGAGCTGGCTGATATCGTCGTGGAGAAGATTAAAGATTTGCCAGGCGGTCAGGAGTACTTCAAAAAAGCTGAAGACATGAAGCGGTTGACGGTGCTTGAACACAAGATAAATGCCGACCCAGAAGTAGTGCTCATGGACGATGAGATACGATTTCTCTACGAGATGGATAACTCTATCCAGGGTTTCGGATACGATAAAGACCCACGAATCGCGGAGCTGCGCGGGAAGCGTGGCGAGCGCGACCACGCAGAGCTGGCACGTTTGATGCCGGAGGTGTTAGCGGCCCAGGCACAAGCGGCATATGATGTCTACCAGGATACGGCGGTACAACTTGGTGCTGAAGTGGCAAGCGAACATGATTTCACCAGACTGCTTGAACGTAAGGAGGTTGAGTGGCACGAGAATGGCGTGATGGACTACCTGGTGCGCGAACTGATCGAAAAGGGCTCTCGCCCGAACCTGGTAGCGACGCCAAATGTACTGGCAAGTTGGGAGCAAATCCGTGAGCTTGCCAAAGACTTTGGCAAGGGTCAACCTCACGAGACATACACGGCTGATAAGTATCTCGGACAATACAGTCCAGCTGAGCTGTCCGGTGCGCTGACCGATGGTCCACTGAGGCTGAGTATTATTCCCTCGGTATGCAATCTTAAGCCCAGGACGCTTGTGCGACAACGTCAGTGGTTAGCTGAAAAACAAGTTGCGCAACCAGCTTTGGGCTTTCGTGTGCCGAGTATGCTCGATAGCATCATGTATTGGCAGACGCTTCGTGCCAGGGGTGTAGCACTGCAAGGGAG
>JAPUDS010000007.1:0-4387 GCA_027492975.1 Candidatus Saccharimonadota bacterium | reverse complement strand
GGCGCCGCGGGCGGCTTTCGCTGGGGTAAAGTTGTTTTGTGTCAGAAGATGTTGAAATGGGCGGGTGCACCGTAGGCTGCTCAAAAAAAGGTATACTGGTAGGGTGATTCACTTACTGACGGGAGAAAATACGTTTGAGACTGAGCGGCGACTCGCTGAGATTGTTGCTGGTTTTGAAGGCGATGTTGAGCGGGTCGATGGGGAAGCGCTGCAACTGGAGCAACTGCCGGATCTGCTGTCGGGAGCGACATTGTTTAGCAGCAAGCGGTTGGTTGTTATAAAAAACGTCGGGCGCAACAGATCGCTCTGGACGACGCTGGGTGAATGGTGCGAAAAAGGTGTCGGCAACGACCTTGTGCTCGTCGAGCCGCGTCCGGATAAACGAACGAAAACCTATAAATGGCTCGAAAAAAACGCCGAAGTAACTGTTTTCAAAGAACTGCAGCCGTTTGAAGCTGTTCGGTGGGTTCAGGCTAATTTCCAAGGACTGTCCTTGGAAAGAGATGTGGCGGAGTTTTTGGTTGACTATGTCGGGGTCGATCAGTGGCGGCTTGACGGCGAACTCAGCAAACTCATTCTTACGGGAAAATCCGTTACGAGAGAGCTTATCCAGGAGATCGTAGAGCCAACACCGCAGGCAACCAGCTTTGAGTTGCTCGACGCTGCGTTTCGCGGTCAAGCGCTGGAGATGGAACGACTATTTCGGACGGTTTCCCGCGAGGAAGATCCGTATATGTTTTTTGGGCTGCTTGCTGGGCAGGTGTACGCGCTTGCGCTCATGAAAACAGGGAAGGGTAAATCCGCGCAAGATATCGCGAAAGCGACCGGTGTTCACCCGTATGTCCTCACAAAAGTTGGCGGGCTTGCGGCTATGACGAGCGAAACTTCGCTACGCCAACTCGTCGACCGGCTTGCTGAGCTCGATGCCAACATGAAATCTCGTTCAGTTGACCCCTGGACGCAGATACAGGTATTTCTTTTGTCTCTGAAGTGAGTAGAAGATATCTAAAATCTACTTTTTCGCAGCAGGTTTTTTTGCCACTGCTTTTGCAGCCGGCTTCTTTGCAGTAGTTTTTTTGACAGGAGCTTTGGTGCTCGGCTTTTTGCTGACTGCTGTCTTCTTTCCACCTTCTAGCTTCACACCGGCTTCTTTTGCGGTCCGAGCCAGGTTGCTTTTGCGCCGGGCAGCCGTACCCTTGTTGAGAACATTCTTTTTAACAGCGGTGTCGATAGCGCTCTGTGCTTCGCTCAGTGTTTTCGCTGATGGTTTTTCGTTGAACGCACGGACGGCGGCCTTAACTGCTTTTTTTGTCTCGATATTGCGCTCTCGCCGAACAGCAGTTTGCTTCATTCGTTTGATGGCTGATTTGATGATTGGCATAGTTACTCCAAAATTAGATGTTGATATGGTTAGTCAGCAACTCAATATACCCGAAAGGGGCGAATTTGTAAAGAGGTGGACCTCTAAGAAAAAAGTTATTGACACGGCAAAAGTGCTCATGGTATAGTACTCATGAAACTATCTAAAACCAAAAAAGTATGCCAACAGACCAAAATCCCAAACAACTCGTTGCGCAGCGTATCAAAGACGCAACCAATATTTTAGTGACTGTTAGCCGCGATCCCGGCGTTGACGAGCTGTCGGCGGCCCTTGCGCTAACACTCATTCTTGACAAGCTCGGTAAAACACCGACCGCTGTTTTCTCTGGTGAGATCCCGCCAGCGATAGAATTTTTGGAGCCCGGCAAAACATTTGATACAAATGTCGACAGTCTGCGCGACTTTATCATCGCACTCGATAAGGAAAAAGCCGACCGTTTGCGCTACAAAGTCGAAAACGATGTCGTTCGAGTATTTATAACGCCGTACAAAACGACTATCACCGAAAAAGACCTGACGTTTTCGCAGGGCGACTTCAACGTTGACCTTATCATCGCGTTCGGGGTTGAAAAGCGCGAGGACCTTGACACGGCTATCACCGCTCATGGACGCATACTGCACGACGCGGCGGTTATAACAGTCAACCAGTTCCCGAGTGGTAATTCACTTGGTGAGGTGGACTGGAATGACGCGGATGCTTCGAGTCTCTGCGAAATGCTCATGAGTCTTACCGAGTCGTTGCAGTCCGGTTTGCTTGATCAACCCATAGCAACAGCGATCTTGACCGGCCTCGTCTCATCAACCGACCGTTTCCGCAATGAAAAAACCAGTCCGAAGGTTATGACCATGGCCGCGCAACTCATGGCGGCGGGGGCGAACCAGCAGCTTATCGCTGAAAAACTTGAAGCAGCCGAGACCGTCAGTACCGGCAAGCTTAACGACGGCTCGACTCCCGAAGTGGTTCCTGAGACCCCTGAGAAGCCGAAAAATAACGACGGCGAGATGAAAGTTGACCATGACGAGCCGGCAGCAGAACAAACACCGCCATCATCTGACGATGCGCCAAAAGACGCTGCTGACAAAAAAGCCCAGGAAGTCGCGTCGCAGGAAAGCGCCGAAGCTATCCAGGAAGCCCAAGAAGAGCTCAAAGAGATTACCGATACCCAACTCCCGCCTGTTCAGGCGAGCGAAGAGTCGAAACTGGAGGCAAAATCCAGCTCATGGCGTGATGCGCCTATGCCGGCAGTGGGCGGAACATTGAATGCGACAACCGAAGAAGCCGAAGAAGAAAACCGCAAGCGTGAAGAAGATACGAAAAATCGCGTTATCTTGTCGCACGACGAGCCCCGACTTGGCGAACAGGGGTCTGGTGCTTCGGTACTGAACGCGACATCCTTGCCGCCAACCGAACCGACGGTGAATGATATTTTTACTGAGTTTACAGGGCAAGATCAGGTAACTCCTGCATTGGCGCCCGCACCGCAGACGGTTGCCGCAGATAACTCAGTGGTGCCTCCGGCTCCGGTTGTCGACGAACCAGTACAAGCAGCCCAGGAGCCAGCCCTTCAGTTTGAAGCAACCCCGTTACCGACGTCACCTAGCCAGCCGGTTGTACAGCCAAATCCGACGCTTGCTGACCTGGAAGAGCAGGTCCGTCAGCAGGAAGCAGCGACAGCTGCTGCGCCCGTAGAAAATCCACTCGATGATGCTCGTGCTGCGGTTGATGCCGCACTCGGTGCTCAGCCGTTTGACCCTGCCGGACAGCCACTTGTCGCAACTGGCGCGCAGCCACTCGGTGAAGTTGACCACGCAGCTCAGATAGAGGTGACCGAACCGCAACCAGCGCCGGCAGTACCCGACGCTCCCGTAGTAGATCAAACCGCTGTTGTGCCGCCGCTACCTCCACTCCCGCCGCTGCCTGATTTTTCAACTCTACCGCCGCTTCCTGGAGACACCATGACACCTGCACAAACTCCATCGATACCGAACTTCGGTTTGCCAGAAGAACCAGCACCGAGCGCGGCGTTTCCGTCCGCAACCGTGCCGCCCTCTGGCGACCCCGGGCAGTTCCAGTTACCGGGGCAATAGTCGATAGAAGATAGATTATGGATTTTTGACTATAGAAGATATAATCACACGCGATGAATGATGTTTTATTGGTCGACAAACCTACAGGCTGGACAAGTTTTGATGTCGTTGCGAAGATCCGCGGTCAAGTTCGAGCTGCCTATGCTGAAAAAGGCGTCAAACCGACGAAACGCCAGCTCAAAGTCGGCCATGCTGGCACGTTAGACCCGTTTGCGACAGGATTGCTGATCGTTCTTCTAGGCGACGCGACCAAAAAGGCTGGCGAGTTTCTGAAACTAGATAAAACGTATGAAGCAACTATTTGTCTCGGTGCGACCAGTACAACCGGCGATCCGGAGGGTGAATTGACACTAGTATCCAACACTAAACCGACTCATCAGGCTGTTCTAGAGGCTTTACAGGGCTTTACAGGGCAGATCGAACAGGTACCGCCGGCGTTTTCAGCGATAAAGGTAAACGGACAACGGGCGTATAACCTAGCGCGAAAAGGGCAGGAGGTCGAAATCCCGGCGCGGACGGTGACTATACATGAACTGGAGCTCCTCGACTATACCTATCCGGATATCAAAGTGCGTACACACGTCTCTAGCGGTACGTATATCCGAACGCTTGCCGAAGATATCGGCCAAAAACTAGGGGTCGGCGCGTACTGTCTCGAACTGCGCCGTACACGTATCGGCGACTACTCGATCAAAGACGCCGTCTCCATAGATAACACACTTCCACTGTCGTAAACTCTCTACTATTTTGTATACTTACTCTATCCGATCGGTTAGAGTAAGTATACAAAATAAACTTCTTCTGGAGTTCTCGCGCGTTTTGAAATACTCTTGTAGGTTAGGTTCTATCTACACAGGTGGTCTAGTTTGTGCCACCGACCCAAGCTGCAACAACTCACACCACACCCGCCTCGCAGGTG
>JAPUDS010000006.1:21261-26090 GCA_027492975.1 Candidatus Saccharimonadota bacterium | reverse complement strand
CTGCAAGGCAACACGGCAGTTACGCTCAGCGGCACGACAGGCACGACGATGGTCTGTCAGAACGGCTCGGGCTACTTGAGCACCTGCGACAGCTCCCTGCTCGCGCCGACAGCGACAAACTTCATACGCAACCAGAACGCCAGCGCTCAGGCGAGCGCCAACTTCTGGATCTCCGGCACCGCTCGGTCTGACACAAGCGTTCTCACCCCAACACTCGACGCTGCAACGGCCGGAACATTGAACGTTGGAACAACGACCGCAACAGGTATAACACTTGGTAAGGCCGGTGTTGCGACAACCGCGGCGGGCGGACTACTAACGAGCACTGTCGATACCGCAAGCGCCGGAGTACTGACACTGGGCGGCACGACAGCAACGAGCGTCAGTATAGGCAAATCCGCCGGCACGACAGCGATACTGTCAGCTACGACGACACTCGGAACAGCTGGTAGCACAACGACAGTACAGGGCGCAGCACAAACCGCCAACAACACCGCCGGCAACGCTATGGTCATCCAAGGCTCAAGCGGACTCGGCAACGGCGGCGGCGGCAACGTGACGCTCCAGGGCGGCAACAGCGGCGTCAGCGGCACACTCGGTGGCAACCTGACACTCGCCGGCGGGACCGGCACGACGAGCAACGGGCTGGTTCTGCTCGGCACGGCGGCATTTAACACGAGTGACACAGACTCAGGCTGTTACCCGGGCGGCGCCGACTCGACTTCGACGAGCAACTGTACCATAGCCCAAAGTTCGGTCAACAACTACGCGTCAGTCATAGTCGGCTTCACGAACGACGGTCAGACAGCGTTCATGCCGAGCCCATCTATAGTCACTGCCGGACGAGTTGTGTACGTCACCGCGAGTGCAACCACCAAAGAATTTACGCTGTCAGTAAACGGCGGCGGTACCGGCAACCTGATCGCTATGCGCAAAAACACCACCGCAACCATGATATGGAACGGCAGCGCCTGGACAGCAGCAGGCGCGTCAAGCTCGACCACACTCCAAGCTGCCTACGACAACACGCTCCAGAGCGCCGGCGGTGCAGAACTGGTCGTCAGCAAAACAACCGCAACAAACGGACTCACCATACGCGACAGCTCAGTTAACTCCGTCAACGGCGCCCTACTCACCGTCCAGTCAAGCTCGGCCGCAAATCTGTTCTCTGTCAACAGCAAAGTTACCGAATACACATCGAACTCTGGTGCGGAAACCTACGGCGCAAATACCTCGACCTTCCCAGCAAACACCTGGAGTGCAGTCAACGGCAGCACCGTCACTCGCTATACAACCGCCGGAAACTACATAGCAACCGGTCAGGGTTCTGTATCTGTTGCAACATCCACAACAGCTGGTTCCGGTGTTGCAAACAGGCTGACAACAACTCTGACGCCGAACATGACCTACAACGTGTCATTCACGACTCGGCTGCTCAGCGGTACGTTTACAGACATGGAAGTATACTACTCTATAAACGGCACTGCTACCTCTGTCGCCTGTACGACCGGTCAGGCTGTCGCAACCAGCATATGGACCAAAGTCAACTGCGCATTTGCCGCTCCAGCCTCTGGTATAACTGCAAATAACGCCATCCTTATACGCCAAACCAGTTCAGGAACGGCGCGAACATTCTACGTCGACAACCTCAGTGTCACTATAGCCGCCGACTTCAACTATGCAACCGATGGCAGCGTCAGCGACGGCGACAACTTCACCTCAAACTGGCTGTTCGGCGGACTCGGTGCCGGGTCGGTCACCCGCAGCACGACCGACGGACAAGACGCAAGCGACAGCGCCCAGGTCACCCTGACAACTGGCGCAGCAAACGCCGGCATACGCAACAAACTGTCGCTCAACCCGCTCCCGAACACGCTGTACCGCGTAACAGTCTACGCAAAAGTAACGTCAGGAACATTCACGAACTTTAAAGTTCGCTACTCGCGCGACGGCAGCACAGCCGCAGGCGGCAACTATGTTGACTGTGTCGACTACAACACCAGGACGCTCACAACAACGACCTGGACGCTCGTGACGTGTTTCATACAGACCGACGGCACGACTGCGACGAACCCGCACGTCTACTTCGTAGAAGAGACTTCGGCGGCCCGTACATTCCGGGTAGATGCATTTACGATGACGCTGACGACCAATACTGCGTCGAACGTACAGATCGGCGGCGGCGAAAATGGTGGTCCAGTCACCCTCCTGACTCTCGACAAAGCCGCATCGGCACCGATAGCTATAAACAACGACGCACTGCTCGGTAGCATGTACTACGACACAACGCTCGGCAAGCTGCAGTGTTACGAAGCGGACGGCTGGGGTGCCTGTGGTTCGAGTCCGGACACGATCGTCACCATCTCCCCAGAATTTACGAACGCCGTCCTGCACGGTACCGGTGTTGGGACTATGGTTTCTGACCTATGTTCTGATACACTTAATATAAATGATGGATCATCGGGGCAGCCAAATATTTGCGGAACGAACGAAACGTTTAACTTCTACAAGTGGACTTCGCCGCAGCCGAGCGCGCAGACGTATGGAGTGTATGTGACGTATCAGTTACCAGCCAGCTTCAAGAGCTTTGAGTCCGGGTCGACGTCTATCATGGGTCGAACTGATAACGCTAACTCAACTGTCGAGTACCAAGTCTACCGCAACGATGCGGCCACCGGACTCATAGCCTGCGGCCCAACGGTGCTCGTGTCGACCGGCGCAGCAGCGTCATGGCAGCCGGGTGTCGCAACTGGTACATCCGACCCGTCAACCTGCGGATTTGCGCCTGGCAACAGTATCGTGTTCCGCATCAACGTGACGGCAAGTCAAAATGCAAATGCGTACATAGGCAACTTGAACTTCATCTTTAGCAACAGGTAGTGTATGGTGGGCGAGTTTAAAAAAGGATATATACTGACCAAATACCGTGTCCGGCGAAAACTGCAGCTGTTTTTCGCACGGCGGCCGCAGCTGCGCTATGGTATCCTGGCGCTGGCCGGTATCATAGTGCTCGCGGAAGTCGGCTATATAGTCACACCGCTGCTCTCAACATCGAAGCCGTACGATCTCGGAACGGCGGCAAAACTGCTGCCTGACGTGAACAAAAGCATTGCCGGTGCTATCTCGTTCGACAAAGCGTCTTCGGTATACAGCTATACACCCGCTGAAGACGTCAACGGTGCAACCCGTGGTATAAAAGCGTCGTTCAACACCGACATAAAAAAAGGTGTGAGCGTCACTGACATAGTCAACAGTACTGACTTCTCTATGACGCCTCAGGACGACCACATAACCGGGCGGCAGGATGGCAACAGGATAGTGTACCCGCTGTCCAGCAACGACGGCTGGACTGTTTATACTATCCAAACAACAGGGGTCAAAGAAGATATATTGCTAACAAAGTCGTCGTCTGACATACGAACATTTACATACAAACTGAACCTCAACGAAGGCCTCGAGGCTCGTATAGAGAGCGACGGAGGCCTGGGTGTTTATGGCAATACACTTGTTAGTGGTGATGTAGCAACTACAACAGAAAATGACGCGGCGCTGCTTGAGAAGATGCGCAAGAACGCTTCAAAAAACACGCTCATGTTCAAGATACCAGCACCGATAGTGCTCGACGCTGACGGCGGCGAGTCAGAGTTTGTTCACGCAAAGTTCAAACTAGACGGCAACACGCTGTCGGTCGTTGCAACGGGCCTCAACCGTGCCAAATTCCCTCTCTCTATAGACCCGAGCATCTACGTAACAAGTGCCCGAGAGTTCATGGCGGGCAACAACGAAACCAATATCGACTTTAACGTCGATGAACAGCTCATCCAAAAGTCGCCAACAACCGGCGCTCGGTTTGACCAGTGGCAAAACACGCTGTCACTACCGGTTGCAACGTCGGCAAACGGCGTGGCAGCAGCCGGCGGGTATATATACTCTGTCGGTGGGCGATCGCACCTGGGCCAGGCATTTAACACACAAGGTACCGAAACCTTTACCGTTCCAACCGGCGTAACAAGCCTCACCGTTAAGGTCTGGGGCGGTGGCGGTGGCGGTGGTGCGGGTGGTTCGACTGGTGTCGGCGGTGGCGGTGGCGGTGGTGGTTATGTTGCAGCAACAGTCCCTGTCACACCAGGAGAAAATCTGACCATCTATGTCGGTGGCGGCGGAAGTGGTGGCGGTAACGTTTCTAACACCGGTAGCGGTGGTGGTGGTGGTGGTTACTCAAGCATCTACCGCGGCGGCACCGCGCTCGTTGTCGCAGCCGGTGGCGGTGGCGGCGGCGGTTCTCGCATAGCAACAACCGGTGCAGCAGGCGGCGCAGGCGGTGGAACAACTGGCGTGACCGGAGGTGCTGTTTATGCCAACAACGGTGGTGGTGGTGGTGGTGGTACGCCCACTACTGGCGGTGCAGCCGGGACAGGCGGAAATAACTCTGGTACAGCCGGCTCCTCTCTCACCGGAGGACTCGGGGCTGATGGTCGCAGCGCAACAACTGGTGCCGACGGTGGCGGTGGTTTCGGCGGTCTTGCAAACGGTGGTAACGGCGGTCTTGCAAACGTAAATACTACCCGAGCTGCCGGTGGTGGTGGCGGTGCAGGTTGGTACGGTGGCGGTGGCGGTGGCGCAACCTCAAGCACAACCAACTCTTCGGGTGGTGGTGGTGGTGGTGGCTCGAGCTACACCGCAGGCGGCGGACAGACAAGCGGGGTTACGAACAGCGCCGGAAGCGGCGTCAACCCGGGCAACGCATCCGACCCAGTCCGAAACGGCGCCAGCCAAGGCGGCGCGGGTGGCGCGGGCGGCCAGGGCGGCCAAAGCGGCGCAAACGGCGC
>JAPUDS010000006.1:13473-21161 GCA_027492975.1 Candidatus Saccharimonadota bacterium | reverse complement strand
CAACCGCACGAACACGGTCTATATAGCAAAAATCGGGGCAAACGGCGAACCTCGCCTATGGCATCCGACCGACACAAATCCGAATAACTGGGTCTACTGGTATCAGGGCGGTAACTTGACGTCTGTACGGTCAGATTTTACCGCAACAGCCTACAACAACCGCCTCTACCTCATCGGCGGACGTAGCACATCCGGACCGGTATCGACAGTTCAGATAGCCGACATCAACCCAACAGGAACGCTCGGGTCGTGGGTCACTTCGACCGCCCTGCCAAATAACATATACGGACATGGTGCGGCCATATACAACGACAGAATCTACGTCGTCGGCGGCTCGATAAGCGTCGGCGGTGCGCCGCAAACGACGGTGCGCTACAACAAAATCAACGACGACGGAACGCTGAACAACTGGATACAAACCACGCCCCTTCCCTCTGGTCGCTTCACGGGCGGCGGCACGATGGCCGCAGTGTGGGGTGCGTACCTATACGTCAGTAGCGGTTGTAGTGCCGTCAATGGCAGCGGCTACTGTACCGGTGTTCATAGTACTATCCAGCTTGCCAGTATCAATGCCGACGGCAGTTTGGATACTTGGAATACTGTTGGCACCGCGGTCGACGAACGACTGGGCGGTAACCTGGTTGCCTGGCGCGGACATCTCTACCGTGTTGGTGGTTGCGCATCCCAGAACCCAACTACTGGTGACTGCGGTGAAGCAACCCTTGACCTGATACGCTACGGAAAAATCAACCGTGATGGCGACGCTTCGACCGTCGGCGAGTCAGAACCATCGGGTTCGGGTAGTTGTACCGGCGGCAACCCGACGCAGTGCAATATGCCAGGACAAACATATATCGGCAATATGTTGACAAATAGTATTATTTACAACGGTTATCTGTATATAACTGGTGGCTGTACCAATAACGCTTGTACGACGACTAGCGATGACGTGATCTATTCGGCCATAAACACCGACGGCTCTATAGCTCGTCCCGCCACCTGCCCCAACGGCACCTACCAAGGAGGTGCGTGGTGTTGGCTGAGTGGTGTTCTGCCCGCTGGCAGGGCAGGCGCAAGTCCCGTTGCTTTCCGTCAGCAGCTCTACCTGGTTGGAGGGTTTACCGGCTCCGCTGCGTCAAATACCATACTCCGCGCCGATCTAAGCAGTGACGGCAGCCTGAGCTCATGGACATCGCAGTCCATGACAGGCGTTGGCGCGTTGAGCGTTTCCTACGCCTATGCCTACGCACGTGCAAACCCTTCATCAGTTAGTACAAACCCTGGTAACCTTTTTATCTTCGGCGGATGTACGGGCGCCACGTCCGTCGGTTGTAGCACTTACACGCCAAACGTTTATAAGTGCAACATTGCCCTCGACGGCGCGATCGCTGGCTGCTCAACGGCTAGTCAACTGTCTGTTGGCACTGTTCCGGGAGCAACTGGAGCCGGTATCGGTATCATGAGTGGTACGGTCTATGCTAACTATATCTACCTCATAGGTGGAGTTTCTCCTGGGCTCGTCGACATGAAAACCGTTCGCTACGCGAAGTTTGACAACAACAACAACGTGGTCGCTGCATCTGGATCCGCCTGGGTTGAATCGCCGAACCAAATGCAGATCGGTCGTCGTCGTACCTCCGCTTTCGGGTATAACGGTTATATATACGTGGCAGGTGGTTTCGAAGCCGGCGGAGGCGGCGTTATCGCCGATATCGAGTTCATCAAAGTAAACGTGAATGACGGCAGTCTCGGTACAGCTACTGACGGCTTTACTATGTCAGAAGTGAAGATTAACCAGCGCTGGGGACTCACCGTGACAGTGTCGAACTCATTTGCCTATGTTATCGGCGGCTGTACTGTCGGTGACAGCCCGGGCGGCTGTACGACCCGCACCGACGTCATACAGACATTTCAGATATATAACAACGTGAGCGGCGCACCTGCCGAGTACAGCAACGCCGCGAACCGCTACGGAACGAATCCGAACCGTATCGGAGCGAGCAGCGTCGTCTCAAATGGTCGAATTTATACCGCTGGTGGCTGCGTTAGCGCAACAGACTGCACCAATGCCGTCGATACAGTGTCGTATGCCACTATAGATGTCAACGGTAACCTCGGCAGCTGGACGAACACTACCGCAAACCTCCCCGCCGACCGAACATGGGGCAAGCTACTTACAGCCGGCGGAACGCTCTACTACGTCGGAGGTCAGAGTGACACCGCAAGCGATCGTCGAACTGAAATATACTATGCGACACCCGCTGGCGGCGGCAACGTCACCGCGTGGAGCACGGCAAGCAACGGTTTGCCAAGCGCTCGTACGAAGTTTGGAGCGGCAAGCTGGAATAACCGGCTGTATGTCGTCGCCGGCGAAGGAACGGGCACCGGCTGCACGGGCGGAGTTTGTGCCACTGTCTACGTCAGTCCCCAGTTAAACAGCGGTGGAAATATTTCCAGTGCATGGTCAACGAGCAGTCCAAATATCATGGTAGAGCGGAGCGGAGCGGCTGTTACAGCATATGGCAACAACCTATACCTCTTTGGCGGATACGACGGAACCTCCTACTATCATTCGGACAGTCAGTATGCCCAGATAAACGCAAGTACGGGCGCGGTCGGCAACTGGACGTTTTCAAGTAGCCTCACTAAACCGGTCGCTTTTGGCAATGCGTTTGCCGCAAACGGCTACATGTACCTGCTCGGTGGGCGTAGTAGTGACACAACATGCGACCCAACGACTTTCGTTGCCCCGATCAGTGCCAATACGACTGTCGCAAGCGGCAATATGCCAACCGGTATCGGTGCATGGTACGAAGCGAACCAAAAATATGCCGGTGCACGATATGGCGCGGGGTCACTTTTCTACGACGGCAAGGTGTACGTTGTCGGCGGAGCATGTGCGTCAATGTCTACCCCAACCGTCACCTCTATAACGACAACGAACACGGGTGCCGGTTTCGCGACAGACAGCACAACCCACAACGTCGCAATGCCAGGAACAACCGCCGCGGGAGACCTGCTGCTGATGTTCTTTAGCTATGACAGTAACGGCAACCCGACCGTTACCGATCCGGATGGCGCCGGCGGCTGGACAGAATTGACCGCAGTAAACAGCGCGACGAACGGTGCGATCGGTTCTATCTGGGCAAAGGTTGCAACCGGAAGCGATGGTGCTACAGTCAACTTCGCAACCTCAAACACCCAGAGCGGCGCAGCGCAAGTTTACCGTATACCCGCCGCTAGCTGGTACGGAGACATCGCTAACGGTATCTCTGTTGCAAGTGGAGCCGGTGCAACTACAGCATCACCGAATCCTCCATCACTCACGACAAGCTGGGGAAACAGTCCAAATCTCTGGATTGCCTATGCCGCAGGTGGTACTCATACTGGTGTTTCTTCCTATCCTGCAAACTACACGAATGGCTCGCACGCAAGCGGCAATACCACTACTAACGGCGCAAGCGTCTCGACAGCACGAAGAGAGCTTGAAGCCGCTACGGAAGATCCAGGTACCTTTACGATGGCAAGCAGCCAAACTAGTGTTGCCTTTACGGTCGCTATCCGTCCTGCCGCGCCAACACTGAGCTATCTCAGTACAAACGAGATCCAGCAGTCTGCCCTGCTTTCTCAGCCACAAATCGCACGGTACTCCATACTCATGGACACAGACACTGATGTTTACCCGAACGCATGGCTCATGAATGGTATCGACAACTCGGTCGGCGCGAACTGGCAGCTCAAATACCGCTCAATGACCAACACGAGCACCTACTGTACATCACCCGCTATGACAACCTGGGGCCAGGAAACTGTGTTTGGTAACGTCACTTTAGGTTTGCCTGGTGTCTATATACCGAAAAACGGTGCCGGCACCAATACCAACTGCGCGCGGTTCTTCTTTTTCAACGTGTCAGTGGACAGCTCGCAGGCCTACGGCTATCCGGACGATGTGACCCGCGGGCCGACCATAGACAGTTTGTCGTTACAGTTCACCGGCGACCCGTCAAAACGCCTCATGCATGGCCGCACCTTTACCGGCGGTTTGCAGCAGCCTATCGACACCCCGTATTATTCGTACTAGTATGACGAAGAGAACGTTTTTGGCCTTTTTGTAATGCTAATGGTATAATAAGCAAACACGTGAGTAACCAAGAGAAACAAAACGCGTCACGCACTATAGAGGTCAAATTAACCGTTCCTAAGATCGGCTGGTTAGAAAAGTTTCTCAAAAAACTAGCGCGTCTTTTTGCAAAAAAATGGGTTCGACTCGTCGCAGTTGTCGCCCTGTTTGTTGCTATTTCACTCGGTGTCTTATATGTAACAAAAACATTCGATAGTGATGTTAAGAACACAACGAATGAAAATCAACCACCTCTGGTTTCCGAGCAAGACCGCACCGCTCAAGTTCCTTTCTACGAAACGCTCATGCCGACCGGAAAAACTATCGAACAGCTCGGCGGCTGGACTCGTATGAGCCCATCTGACCGAAATGCCGTCTTTGGATATACTGACTCGATAGAAAACAACCGGATAGTCGTCAGCCAACAACCCTTACCGGAAGACTTTAGAGAGGATGTCGAGGCGCAAGTCGAAGCCCTCGCCAAAGGCTACAAAGCCACCGAGAAAATTACCGTCGGCGGGCTAACCGTTCATATAGCAAAGTCCGCAAAAGGTCCGCAGTCGATAGTATTTGCGAAAAAAGGCCTACTGGTACTTATCCGTTCAAGCGTTACTATCTCAAACGACCAGTGGATAGGCTATATCAGCTCGCTTCAGTAGTTACGGCGTCACTTCGAGATCAACTCTGTAGTACGCAGAGTTTTTTGCGTTAGCACAGGTAATCTCAACTGGCCATTTTCCACGCAGAACGTTTTTCGGCACCGTCCACGACCAGTTAACTATCCCGAACTCGTCGGCAATCTTCGGTACAAGTCCGGTATCAGGGAGTAGCGCGTTATTGACCTTCACCGTTATCTGACAGGCAGCGCCCGGGTTTGTTTTGATACTGATGGAAGAGTTCGAGCCGGGTTTTGCCGCTCCGCTAAACGTCTGTTGAACGATACCAACCACCGCATCGTCAGGCGGTTTGTACGTTTTAAGGGTTGGGGCAGCTGACCCGGTGTTGACGGTTTGCATGACCTGTTCGTTAGGGTGACGCCCCATATACCAAACGTAGATCACGGCAGCTAGTAGTATGACGAGGAGCAGGATGACAATCGTCAGCACAACACGCTTCACAGTACGCCTCTGACGCTTGCGCTCATGAATCGAACGCTTTTGCCCCGCACGCGTTTTGCGAATTTCGAGCATGTTCTTTTGTCCCTAGCTAACTACTTATTTTGCTCGTAGTACGTGTTGATCGTCTGGGTCACTTTTCCATCAGACTTCAAATTCTCGATATAGAGTACCTGCGAACGGCTGATCGCCATCATATCTTCCGGCCCATGAACCTCGTTGCCAAGTTTTATCAGCTGAAGGTTGTTGCCTGATGCATCGGTTGCGTCCGCTGCACTACTGGCGTCAGTCGCTTTCTGGACATAAAAGACGTTTTTGATCTGAACGGTGTCAGATGTTACCGCGGAAACCTTACCGAAGTAACACTCGCCGCTCTGCAAACAAACCACCTGGTACTTGCTCGTCTCTATATACGATGGGATGCCCATGGTGCGTCCGAAGAACCACCAAAAAAGACCAAGAACTACCACTATGCCAGCAGCGCCAAATAAAAATTTCGACTTCTTCCCGCGACTATCCGACGCTTTGCTCGGCTGAGGCCTGTGAGTGGCCACCGGCTCTCGCGCTGAAGTTTCATCTTTTTTTCTTTCCGGCGTGGCAAGAGTTGGTCTCGGCGCACGCTCAGGATACCTATCCATATACCTTTTTCTCCTCTTTTGTTCCTCGTTATTATACCATAAGCAACATTTATGTGTCTACTTATCAAATAAGAATT
The DNA here is from genome assembly GCA_027492975.1 of Candidatus Saccharimonadota bacterium. GTDB lineage: Bacteria > Patescibacteriota > Saccharimonadia > Saccharimonadales > Saccharimonadaceae > JAPUDS01. The sequence goes on along the minus strand of JAPUDS010000006.1, from coordinate 15,211 downwards.
GTAGATACTCTTTCATCATCCGGGCCCCAGATATGGTTGGCAGGTACCCGATAAGCTGTTTGTGGATGGCTTTTTCGAGCTGTACATCGTCTCGGAGGATTTCAGCACCGCGACGCATCTGTTCGTAAAGAGAATCCACTTCGTCACTGTAGGTCGCTCCGGTTACCTCGAGACAGGCTAGCGGTGATACATCCGCGACACCTCCATCGGGCGTTGAGATAAGCAGTTTGAGATTTGCGATATCTTTCTCCCATGAAGTGCCGCATGCTTCAAGACCGACGATAGGCACATTGATTGCGATATCGGATCCAAAAACGAGTGCTTTGCCGAGTGTTTCATCATAATCCTGAAGATAGTGAACGCGCTCCCTGAGAACGTCGTCTTCGGCAACAAGTTTCAGGACTTCCTGAAGTTTCATGTACATACGTGCATCTCCGAGCCACACTTTCCCAGCAAGAACATAGTGTGCGTTAAACTCTGTCAAGATACGCTTTAGTTCGTCGATGCGTTCAAATGGCATCCACGGGCGCTTATAGTCAGCAAATCGTCGTTTGAAATCAAACACTATCGCATCGTCGGGTAACGTAAACGATGCTCCTGTCTGATCTTTGCGGCTGGCAAGCAGCTCGTTCGCCCTGGCTCTCGCGCTGCGTTTTAGCTCGCGCAGCTCTCTGGCGCTTAACTCTAGTATACGTCCGGCATAATCTTCGGTGACAAGCTCAAATTTGTCGATAATTCCTTTTGCAAAATATGTTTTGAGGGTTTCTGGGAGAACCCATGTACTAAGGTCGATACCGTTTGTCACGGCATGAAATTTGACTCGTTCACCGGACATGTCCTTAAAATCGCACACCCGAGCATGCAGTCTCGACACGCCATTTTTTGCTTCGGTAAGTTCTATCGCAAGCACGCTCAGTCGAAGATGCCCGGACGCGTCGAACTGCTGGTCAAGCCAGTGTCGTACCGCCGGACTCGCTATGTTCGGCATAACAAGTCGCGCAAACTGGTCGCGTGTAAACTCGCTTTCCGCCGCTTGAACAAGCGTATGGTTTGTGTAGAGCGTGTGTTTCCGAACATACACGATCGCTTCGTAAAGATTCATGCCGTTGCGGCACAGTTCATCGAGCCTGGAAATCGCCGCAAAAATCGTCGCCGTTTCGTTGAGCTGAATCACGGCCGGCCGAACACCGAGTAACTTCAGGGCTTTGTAACCACCGAAACCGAGCGCAACTTCTTGGTATAACCTGTGATCGCCGCTCCCATCGCCCGCATACAATTCGCCAAAGTTCGGCTCAGAGATAGTCACAAACCTTGTTGAACCGAGCTGCTTTTCAAAAATACCGAGCTGCGCACTTGTGCTGTCTGATGTCTGTACGGCTACATCACTGACATACTGAAAATCGAACTCTTCAGGCGACGTATTTTTGTACCATTCTGTCTGCACCCCGTCACTGACCGCCTGATGTAGTTCCGTCCGATAAAACGGCGTCACCAGCACAAACGGCACATCGAGTCGCTCGGCAACACGCCGCGTATCGGCTGCAAGCACACCGAGTCCGCCGCCGCCCTTGATGCCATTTTGTTGATCATAGACTTCCATAGTCCAGTAGACATACGGTCGAGCGGATGACAATTCATTGCGCAAATTTCGCCGGTCGATAGCTTTGTAAAACTCTTTCGGGTCCTCAATATCAAAAAACTCAGCGTGTTTTGCGTTCAAATTGTTATCTGTATCTAT
>JAPUDS010000006.1:0-13373 GCA_027492975.1 Candidatus Saccharimonadota bacterium | reverse complement strand
TACGAGATGATTTCGTCGCCGTACTGCGCGGCGTCATTCAGCGCAGTGTGATCATCGAAGTACTCGTGGAGGCTTCAAAAGCTCGTCATAACAAGAAAGAACATGACGACGGAAGCACCTCGCACGGTGATTTTGATCCAGATAACGCAGGGCCTTTGTCGAGTATATTTGGAACCTATCAAAACGGTCTAATGGTTGATGTTCGCCAGCTTTTAACCCCAAAAGAAGCTGGTGCTGGCGGAAAATTCATAAAAGCTATTCAGAAACTCACTACTGACGATTTCATCAAATACTACAAAAACAACACATCTGGCAGTACAAGTATACCGCCATTATTATTTATAGATTTTATAAATACTCGAGAGAAAGACAAGTCTATACAAGGTGCTGATTTTATAGACAACAACCGCATGGTTATCGAAGCGGCGGTCGATAAGCTGGTCGCAAAAGCCCGTGCCTTTCAGAGTAAAAACTACTTCGATAAAATAGTCGTTGACTACCAGGCCTATGAATTCCATAAAGATAGCCGGCCAGAAAAGTACGATGTTCGCGAAGAAGATATGGATTTTCCCTTCTCGAACGGGAAGATGACGGTCCGACGACGCAAATCTTCGGTCGAAATAAAGAGTATAACCGCATGTTTAAATGATTTCGCAGAGATCGTCACGATATACCAGAGATTGGTAGGTAAAAACACGAGCTTTCTCAGTTCAAATGTACCGCTCGATACATATGTTCAACAAACATTTGCTGTATTTGCGAAAGACATACCAGAAAGTACACAGAAAAAGACTGTTCAAAGTGTCGTCACGCATCTTCACAAGTCTATCGATATTGCCGGCTGGGATCATAGCAACATAGTTCTATAAAGCTTATCGCCAAAACCTAGGCAGCTACTTTCTATCAAGACCCCTCAATATGTAACCACCGAAAAGCGGAACAGCAAAAGAATACTTCCCTCTTTTATCTTTATAGATCAATCCTTCTTCTATCAATTTTTTAAGATAACCACCCACCTGAGCTAAACTAAACGGCTTAATATCTCCGTCCCCTTGAGTGAGTTTGAAAAGTTGGCTAGGCGTTACACTATCCTGCTCAGATTTTGCGATGACAGTCATCAGTTCCTTTTCCCTATCTGTTGCTTTGGCCCATCTTCCGTAAAAGAAATTATTATCAAGTTTTTGCATAATGGAGTCGACAGGTACGGACAGCTCTTCACCATTGTCCTTTTTTTGCAGGAAAGCATCGTACGTTTCCCGGCATATATACTGGATGAAATACGGATAGCCTCCAGATGACTTTGTTATCAAGTCTACCGCATTAGGACTAAACTGTATCATGTCCTTCTTGGGGGTACCGTCCTTGTTAAGTAGCGGCACTTTGATAGCATCTCTCACCTCGTCTTCTTTTAGTTGTTGAAGCATGAAGACGTTAAACATACGTTCTGTATATGTTCTCGTTGCAACCAAGTTAGGCTGCAGCGTTGGCAGTCCCGTAAGGACGAGCATGAATCTTATACCCTTGCGCTGAATGCTCTGAAAAACATCCAACAATAACGACAACGGAAACTGTTCAGACTTAGAATTATCTACGAGCGTTTGTGCCTCATCGTATGCAAATACTATTCCCTTTTTGCCTAAGTGAGGTACTATTTCCCAAATTATCTCTAAAACTTTTTTTAACTTGTCACTCGAGAGTCCCGGAGTCCCCTCGTAAATTCTTTTCAAAGTATCGAACGTAAGATATTGTTTTTCAGAGTCCCCCGTGCCAAAACCGAGCTTACTTCTTTCGCCAATTTGCACCGAACTCGTAATAAATGCTATATCCGCAAGTATCCGCATAGAAAGTCTATCTTCACTGATACCAAGAGATTGAGAAAATTCATCACCAGTCCATAGCCAATCCTGTATTATCGCACGGGGCTTTAATGTTTCGAGCAAAACAGTCTTTCCGATACCCCGCAGACCTGTAATTATAAGATTTTCAAGAATTATTTCTTGATCCAGCAACTTATCAAATTCTTTTAACTCATTGTCTCTTCCAGCTAAATATGGTGGCGTTTGGCCAGCGCCCGGCCTATACGGATTCATCGATGCCATAGTAGTCTCCTCTTTATGTAACCATTGTATATCATTTTTTATTATATAACAAATCTTTATTATAATTATTCTACTACGAAAAGGTTGTTATATCTCGAAACCAATAGAAACCAACAAAAAGTTGTTATAAGTTGTTATATCTCGAAACCAATAGAAACCAACAAAAAGTTGTTATAAGTTGTTATATTGAGATCTTCGACTCTAGTCTAGGGGTATAAAAAACGCCAGACCAAAAGGTCTGACGATTTTCTTGGCTCACCACTACGGTCTTGAACTGAACCGAGACGACTACATTCGAACTATCACGTTGCCAACTTTGCTACCGCTATCAGTATAGCGGTGCGCAGCCACGATATCATCAAGTTCATATATTTTATCAATGACTACTTTGATTTTGCCTTGTTCGGTCAGCTCTAGTAAAAATTCAATATCTTCTTTCTTTTCAGTAGCAGTCCCCGTCATGACTTGACCACGAGCCACCATCCCCTCCCACAAAGTACCGACCATCAACCCTGCTCGACCCTTCTTGGTAAGTAACGTTTTCGCTGCCTGAGGCGAAATATTGCCGACTGTATCTAAAACAACGTCAAATTTCTTGCCCGCACTCACAAGATCCTGCTTAGCGTAATCTATTATGTCTTCTGCTCCTAACCTCTCCACCAATGTGGAATTTTTACTGCTTGTTACACCTGTGACCTTGGCACCATAATACTTTGCAAGTTGTATAGCGTTCGTACCAACAGCACCCGAGGCACCATTGATTACAACCGTTTCACCTTTTTTCACACCCAGCTTATCGCGGACGAAATATAATGCCGCTGTTCCGCCAAACAATAAGCCAGCAGCATCTTCGTGAGCAACACCGTTCGGCTTAAAGGCGATGCTTTTATACTTTGAAATTCTAATATACTCTGCGTATGTTCCCATTTGAACACCTGTCATGCCGCAGACTTCATCACCAACATGAAACTGCGATACGTTTTTTCCAACCTGCTCTACAATACCCGAGTAAGTACTGCCTAGTATTTTTATTCTCGGCTTGGTAATTCCAAAAACCAGTTTAGCAAGAAAACCAAAACCCTTCGGAAATCTCGCACCCCTGATTCGTGAGTCGGCGGCGGTCACTGCAGTCGCCTTTATCCTGACCAAGATGTCACCACTTCGGATTGTTGGTTTTGGAATATTCTTAATCTTTAAAACTTCTGGCTCACCGTACTCTTCAATATTCACTGTTCTCATGAATCGAGTATAGCAGAAGCCCAGTAGCGTGAATGCTTACTGGATAACCTGTAAAATATATACTCTTGGCTCACACTAGCAGACACATTGCGAACTGCAAGTATCGACTTTGACAGCGAAAAGCTAAGAATAATTAAAGAAATTTTGGTTTGAACCGAAGCAATTAATCTGGCTGCTTTTGCTTAATCCATTTTACGAAATCATTCCACACATAATCTTCAGGCTTATGGCTGTATCCACCTTGCTCACGCCTTTCACCTAAAGTAAAACCTTCAAATTCAGCAACATTTTCAATGCTATTACCTGTTCCTCTGGGTTCTGTGACCATAATGCCCTCATACTCCTGTGAGAATTGCTTAATGGTTTCGGCATCTTTATAGGTAATATTCTCACTAAAGAATATCTGCCTGTTTTCTTTCTTTTCCATAATTGAAAGGAAGTCTTCACTACTGAACCAGTTAGCGACATCTTTCATGTATGCTCCGGGGAAACCATTAAGGGCCGGTATTCTCCAAAAGCTGTCTGTTACAACTATGGGTTTATTAACTAAATTGTATGCTTTTTCGGCTTTATCAATCGATATAGCGTTAGGGTTTGTTGATTGGATTTCATCAATTTCTACTTGCTTTTGTACTATTTCAATACCTGCTGGCTCACACGCAAGCTTCGCTTCACCGACTTTTCTGACATTTCCAGTTATAAAGTAGATTTTCATAACGTAAGTATATCAAAACAAAAACACTCTGCTTTCGCAAAGTGCTTATGCTTGGCTCCGGCGGCTGGGCTCGAACCAGCGACCTAACGGTTAACAGCCGTCCGCTCTACCACTGAGCTACGCCGGAATGCCGGTTATAACCTTTTTACGGGCTACAACCGTTCTGTAGATATAAGGTACGTCTGTTTTTCACAGATACAGCAACAATTCTAGTTTATTTGTTCACATCTGTAAACACCCGGCCCTTTAGCTTTTCGGAAGACGACTTTTAAAGGCCGTCGCGGCCGCATCCAGTCCTAGCACATGAAGAGCGCCGACAAGCACGAAAAGATCGTCGCGTTTTTTGCCATCCGGTTCTTCGTCATACTCCTTAAACCGACTTTCAACCAGGTCAACAAGCCACTTTTCCTGCACTTTTGTAACCTGAGATGTAGTATTTGACACAACAGTAACAGGCGTCAATACTTCGAGCGAACGGGCAGATTTATCCCGCTTTTTCAGGTGGCCTTTCGTTATAAGATTGTCGACGTGTATAGCAACGGTCGAAACGGATTTGTAGTCGAGCGCCCGCATAATTTCACGGTAGCTCGGTCCATACCCGTGACCAGAGATGAAGTTATCGATGAACCCGAGCAGTTCTCTTTGCTTTTTGCTTGGCCTCGAGTCGCTTGTATTTGGCATGTCGTTTGGCATTCGTATTCCTCGTTTCTATTGTAATACCGGGGTGGCGGGCATGTCGAGCCGCCCGAAACACCCAAAACTTCAGACCGGCCCATGTCCAGAACGTAAAGAACAGTGCGGCGATAAACTGCCCGACATACGGTGTGATACCGAAGAAGTTCTCTAGACCAGTGATAATACCGATGTTGATAAAGTAGTTGAGCCCCATAAACAAAACGAAGCGAACGACCTCATCACCCGTTTTTCGTTTGCCTGTCTTATCACTGAAAACCCAGTTTTTGTCGACAATAAAAAATAAAAAGTGTGCAAGAAGACTCGGTATGGCTATCGCTAACCACGATGACGTGTGAAAGACATTATCGGCGATAGCATAGCCGATATACGTACCCCAAAACAAAATATTCCCGGAGATCTGTAATTTTATAAACTGTACGGTATTTGACAGTAGCGACTTTTTTGTTTTCTTTTTCATCTTATGCACCAAGTGTACCTGTTTTGTAGTTTTTTTACTATAGGTGAGGTAACCTTAGGGGTGAGAGGTGATAAAATAAGAGCATGAAAAATCCTAAGTTTTGGCTATGAAAAGAAACCCGGGTTTCATACTTCGCGTCATGCTACTTGTTGGTGATCTTATGGCCATCACCGCTTCGTTTGGCGTTGCATACTACTACCGCACGCACTACGACCCCCGACCATACCTTCTCGGCTCTGATACTCTAGAATTTGTCGTGACTATGGCCTCTCTGCTGCCGATCTGGGTCATTCTACTTTTTGTTTCTGGCGTGTACGACAAAGCTGTGTATCCGTATCGACCAAAGCTATACTGGCGCCTGTTCGTCGTTTCCGTTGTTGGGACGATGAGCCTTATTACTTTTTCCTATTTCGCTTCTACCTCTATATTTCCGACCAGACTTATCGCGTTCTATGTTCTCATCATATGTTTTGTGCTACTCGTTGTTGTCCGAGAACTGATACAATTTGGACGTAAATACGTGCTGCGACAAGGTATCGGCGTGCTAAACACTGCTGTTATAGGGAACGACAAAAGTACGGCTTCTATAGTCGAACATTTCAAAGATAATCTCGAGTCTGGGTATAAGGTTGTCGGGATTGTCGCAACTGACGAATTCGTACCTGACTTCGCAAAACACCTGCAACACTCATCGCTTATGGAAGTTTTCGCCGCAAATAAGAAACTTGATGTCGTTATACAAACAGATGAAATAAGAACCGACAAAGTGTATTTTGAGACCGTCGATCATCACCTTTCCTACATGTTTGTTCCGAGTCAAAAAGCCCTACTCTCGCGAATGGGCGAAACTTACATCATGGGTACCGAACCGGTTATAAACGTCCGAGCCACCCCTCTTATAGGCTGGGCGCGTTTCGTGAAACGGGTATGCGATCTCGTCTTCGGAAGCCTGTTACTCATCATCGCATCACCGTTTATGGTTATTATCGCTGCGCTTCTTAAACTTAGCGAGCCGAAAGCAAGGGTGATATATAGCGTCGAGCGGTTATCTCGTTTTGGCGAAAAAGTAACGATATTTAAGTTCCGTACCATGAAGGACGAATACAACAACATGTCCCCCGAAGAAGCATTCGCCAAAATGGGTAAGCCAGAGCTAACCAAACAGTACAGAGCAGATGGTGATCAGCTCGACAATGACCCGCGTATCAGCAGATTTGGCAAAATCCTTCGTGTCGCATCGCTCGATGAACTCCCTCAACTCTTTAATGTTATCAGAGGTGATATCAGCCTTGTTGGACCCCGTGCGCTCGTCCCAGAAGAGCTGAGTGAGTATCGCAATAAGAACCTTATACTATCGGTCAAGTCGGGCTTAACCGGCCTCGCTCAAGTCTCCGGACGGCGAAATATAAGTTTCGAAGAGCGTCGGTCACTCGATATTTATTACATACAAAACTGGTCGCTAGGGCTCGATATGCAGATTATTCTCAAGACTATCGTGACCGTGTTGCTCCGGCGCGGCGCTCGGTAGGTTTAGGCTGCAGCGAGCAGTAGAGCGCCATCAGCACCAGATAAATATGCAGCGCATTCGGGTAGCCGCTAAAGAAATTCCACTGCACCATATACGCTAACAGTAGTGCCCAAATCCATTTTTCGTTGCGCGTTCCCTTTACAAAGCCGACGAGTATACTGACAAAGAGCAGCATACCAACTAGCCCGTACTCCAGTAGAACCTCAACATACTGGTTCTGGACTATCTGGCGCGCATCGGTCTCGTCCGGATACTGTTCGTGCATCGCAACCCCGGCACCACCAATACCAACACCAAACAGTATTCGCAAGGGATTATCAGTCCAGGTATTGAACGCAAGTTGCGACAGCCCTAGCCGCACATTTGTCGACTCTTCGACGTAGCCATCGTATTTGGGCGCGTTGTCATTGCCAGATGGCTTAGCTGGCTCCTCTGGTGCTATGTCAACCACGCCTAACGAAAGTTGGTTGATGCTTGCTGCCACAGCTTCCCGAAAGGTGACGTCAACTCGCGGGTTAACCATAGCGGCAATGCCTTGAATATACAGTGTAACGACCAGGGCAGCACTAAGTAAACCAACAGTTGCTGCGAGACGCGTCAGATGACGTCGATACAGAATAAGCAGCACAAGTACACCGAGGAAAAAGGCAAAGATTGCACCCCGACTCAGTGTTAAAAAGAGAGCCATACTGATGATAAAAAAACTGCCAACAACCGTTATGTTCGTATTACCTTTGAGGATATGACGAAGTAGCAGGAAAAGTGGCGCAAGGAGCAAACTCCCCAGGAATTGCGGCTCAATCGCGAAGACATTAGGCCGGACAAACCCGAACTGGTCGGCGATACAACCAGCACAGAGCAGTGTCTCGCTGCGCGATAGCCAAATACCAGCAACAACCTGAGCGAACGCAAGTAGACTGACGACAACTGCCGACATAATGAGCAGCTTTGCGAGTGCTGGCAGTAGTTTCTTGAGCCGCTCACGCTCTGCAAGTGCAGCAGCAAAGATAAAAAATAGCGCGTAGACAATCCCGACCGTTAAGAACCCCCGCAGTAGATTGGGTGTCCATAACAGCGTTAACAAACTAAGGTCAGCAAACGCACCGGTCAGCCAGATAGCTTTATGGCGCGCCAGCTCACGCCGAGCTCGCCAAGCATATGGCAAACTCACAAGAGCCAGCAGCGCCACGTAAATCACCGTTATCGACAGCTCATAGTACGACGTTGCATCCTGTCCAAGCCGAACGAGCGGCTGGTAGCTAAACCAAATTGCAAACGGCGCAAACAGCCACACTTTTTCCAGGAGTGTTAGCTTTCGAAACTGCACCCTGGGTAGCTGCTCTATCACACGACAGCCCTTTCTATAACATCCTGAAGGCCACGTTTGAAAGCCGCTTCAGAAAAAGCTTCGGCCGAGCGGGCAACTTTTTCTTCGTCAAACGAAAGTGTATTGAACCGCTGCATCGCCGCCACTAGACTCTCAGCTGTTTGTTCATCAAAAAATACGCCGTTTTCACCGTCTTTCACAAAATCAAGCGAACCACCTTTTTGTAAAGCAATGACCGGCGTACCGGCCGCCAACGCTTCAACTGGTGCGATACCAAAGGGTTCAATACTTGGAAACAAAAAAGCTTTGCTGGCACGAATCAGCGGCACGATCTCCGCAACCCCTCTATAACGCGGCAAAAACTCAATATTCGGGCTATCACCTGCCAGCTTCACCAGCCGCTCATGCTCCGGACCGTCGCCAACAACGCGCAGATGTTCACCTGTTTTCACCGCGGCGTCGATCGCAAGGTCTATTCGCTTCCAACTAACCTGTCGGCCATAAACGATAAACCCGTTGCGCTTTTGGTTAGGCTCTTTAGACATAGCCTGAATTACTTCAACAGCAACATTTGGCCAGACTACAACACTTTCACGCCCATAATGCTTCTCTATTTCCGCTTGTATATAGCTCGAATTCGCCACTATAACGTTCGGCCGTTGGGCAGCGGCGTAGTCAGCGCGCCGTAGCGGCCCAAGCAGTAACTTTAGAACAAAACGGGCCAGTGGATTCAAAAAACCAAACCCAGGATTTGCCATATAGTCATCGTACAGTGTCCAGTAGTACTGCGTCGGCGCGTGCATGTAGCTGACATGCAGCGCATCGTCGCGAGTTTTGACCGCCTTAGCTTCAGCGCCAGTTATTGAGATAACCAGATCATAGTCACTCAGGTCAAGCCGGGCAAAATACCACTGTCTAAAAAATGGCGTCAGCCGCCGCGACCAGGCCGGCAAAACATTGAGCCAACCCGCCCGAACGTCAGCACTGCCCAGCCAGGTTGTTTTACGCGGTCGGTACTGCGACGTATATATCGGCGCATCCGGAAACAACTCGTGCACCGCTTTTATGACGCGTTCACCGCCACCAAAGCCTTCTGTAAGCCAGTCAACAACCAGCGCAACTTTCTTAGGTTTTTTCACCTCTTTATTTTACTCAACCGTCACACTTTTCGCTAGGTTACGCGGCTGATCAACATCGTTGCCACGAGCAACTGCCGCATAGTAGGCGAAGAGCTGGGCTATAACATTAAAGACGAGTGGTGTCAGCAGTTTCAGTTTCGTATTTACCCGCACGACTGTTTCTGCCGGCACCTTTTTGTCAGTATCAGTTATAACTATAGCGTGTGCGCCACGAGCGTTCATTTCTATCAGGTTACTCTGGGTCTTCTCATACAGCCAGTTGTCCTGCAGATAACATACTTCAAAAAAACTATCATCTACCAGCGCGATAGCACCATGCTTCATCTCGCCGGACGGATAGCTTTCCGCATGTATATAGCTGATTTCTTTGAGTTTGAGTGATCCCTCAAGCGCGGTTGGATATAGCGTGTCGCGGCCGACATAGAGCGCATGATTGTACTTTGCGTAGGCTTTTGCGATCTTTTTGACTTCGGTTTCATGCTTCGCGATCACTTTCTCTATCTCCGAGGGCAGCATATCGAGCTCATCTATGTACTCAGAAAGTTGCTGTGGACTAGTGCCCTTAGCGGCCGCCATCATGAGACCGAAGATCGTTAGTGCCGCAACCTGCGACGTAAAGGCTTTGGTGCTCGCAACGGATATTTCTGCCCCGACATGGAGATAAACACCGCCGTCAACTTCACGGGCAATTGTGCTGCCGACCACATTGACGATACCCAGACAACGCACTCCACGCTGTTTTAGTTCCTGCAAACAGGCGAGCGTATCTGCCGTTTCGCCAGACTGCGAAACTATTACCGCGATAGAGCCAGGAGCAATATTGAACGACCGATAGCGAAACTCGGAAGCAACCTCAACCTGCACGGTCACATCGTTTGTGAACTGTTCTATAAAGTAGCCCGCAAGCAGCCCGGCATGATACGCCGTACCGCAGCCGATGATGATGACATTTTTCACAGCCCGTAGTTCGTCATCACTCATATTTATACCACCAAGCCTCGCCCGACCCTCGGCAGGCTGTACACGGCCACTCAGTGTCGAGCGCAAACTCTCGGGTTGTTCATGGATCTCTTTTAGCAGGAAATGGTCAAAGCCTTTTTTCTGAATCGCCTGGAGATCAAGCGCCAGGGTCTCAACCACCGCCTCTTTTGCCTGTGCATCGACATCATATAGCTGCAGCCCTTGTTGTGAGCAAACCCCGACCTCGCCGTCTTGCAGGTAGATAACTTGGTCAGTATAACCAACCAGGGCTGATGCATCACTGGCCACGAATATCTCACCCTCACCAACACCAACGATCAGCGGACTGCCTTTGCGCGCAACGACTATCTCGCGCGGATTGTTGACATCAACGACTGCGATACCGTAGGCACCGACCACTGTCTTGAGTGCCGCAACGACCGCCTCCAGCAAGCTACTTTTTTTCGCCGACTTGTAAGTGTAGTCTATAAGCGCCGTCAAGACCTCCGTATCGGTGTCACTCTTAAAATCATAGTCCCGCTTTGCAAGCATAGCTCTCAGCTCGAGATAGTTTTCGATAATTCCGTTATGCACCAGGTAAATGTCACCGACAGCATGCGGGTGTGCATTGCGCTTACTTGGCGCACCATGCGTTGCCCAGCGTGTGTGGCCGATACCAACTGTATCCACCGTCTCATGTGTCGCCACCTTTGCCTCTAGTTCCGCGACTTTTCCTTTGGCTCGCAGCAGTGTTGCTTTGCCTCTTTTGTCTAGCGTTACAACGCCCGCACTGTCATAACCTCTATATTCCAGTCGCTTCAGTCCGCTGAGAAGTACTTGCTGAGCAGGTTTCGTACCAAGATAACCGACAATTCCGCACATGATTTTGCTCCTGTTTTTAGACAAATGTCAGCTTCATTGTAACCACAACCGTCATATTTGTCTAATTTTTATAGAAATTTATGTAAAATACAAAATTACAACGATATTTATAAATCATCTTTCTGTCATTGAAGCCATGGTTCTTTACTAGTGAGTAAACGATATGCGTAAGTTTGTCTGTCAACGATGGATAATAACTATCATCTTGTATAAAAGAAAGTGGCCCTCGTAGTAAGCCCTCATCTTTAACACCGGACATGCCACCCGATACATCCAGTATCTTATCGTGGATAGTCAGGAGTGCTCGGTAAGTAAAATAGTTCACTACTGATCCTTGAGGCGCTTAAAGACCTCTTTGGATCGTTCTATTTGTTCTGCGAGATCAGCGCTTTTTTCTCCTAGGAAACGTTCAAAATCATCTGCATCCACCGGGCCAATATAGTCCTCAAGCTTGGGATGAGTCGTATCCCTTAGCCTATAATCGCGGCTTGCCATTTTACGACGCGCTACTTCTATCTGAGGCAAAAAGGCAGGGTTATCTTCGAAATCCTTAAAAATCTTATCTGTTTCGGAAGATGTTAACTTTCGCCCAAGATGCTCGTATTCTTTCCTTAGCTCATGAGCAAGCCCTGTTTCATACATAGCTATCGTTGTTAGAACTTCTGAGTACATTGTGTCGCGTATTTTATCTTTTGTACTAAGAGACAGGATTTTTTTATACTCGTTTGCATGTTCTTTAAAGATACTGGCGTATATTTTATTGGTATACACCCCATATTTAAATGGTCCCAAGTCCACATATCGATCTAAAGCGCCCGTAAACTCTTTGCGATAGCCTTCTCCGGCATACATAGTCAACAAATACGAATCTTCTCTCTGATTGATATATTTTGTGTCGCCGCCGGCGCGTTTTGCAACGACATTTATTACAAGATTCAGAACCAACCCACGAAGTATTCTTGCTTTTTCACTCTCACGAAGCAAAAAGCCGATATTGAGTAGAGCCTTGAAGTTAAATAGACCCAACCTCGTCAGTTTGGTGGTGACATCAATGTCACTACCAAACTGTGCCTTCCAGAGGTCAAGGGCCTCAGTTTCAAGGTCGATATAGCCACTCGCCCTCAGTTCATCACTAAACTGAGCCAGATACCGACGAATCGTTCGCACACTCACCTCGTAAAAGTCAGCGACCTGTTGCGTAGTGAACCGGTACTCATCGTTAAACAAAACACCCTTAATCCCCAACTGTCTTTGTAGTTCATTCACCGCAAAAGAGTTATTCAATATGTTCTTACGATCAACAGCAGACTCTACAAGCTCTTTCTTCATATAGGTAATTATACCGTAGTATACTGGTGCTATGACTATTTTACTTACTGGCGGCGCTGGCTATATCGGCTCACATACCGCCGTTGAACTACTTGAAAACGGGTACGATGTTGTCATTGTCGACAACCTGTGCAACTCTAACGAAGAAGCTATAAGGCGTATCGAGGAGATTACCGGCAAGTCACTCACCTTCCACAACACCGACATCCGCAACAAAAAAGCCCTCGGTACTATTTTCGAGCGGCACGACATTGACGCTGTTATCCATTTTGCCGGACTGAAAGCTGTTGGCGAATCAGTCGAAAAACCGCTTGAGTACTACGACAACAATGTCGGCGGCAGCATCGCGCTGCTAGAGGTCATGCAACGACACAATGTCAAAAAACTTGTTTTCAGCTCATCTGCAACCGTTTATGGCTCAGCCTCGTATCCATACGAGGAATCCATGCAAACCGGAGCTGGTATCACGAACCCATATGGTCGCACAAAATACATGATCGAGGAGATTATGCGCGACATCGCAATTGCGAGTAATGATATTCAGTTTGTGGCACTGCGTTATTTTAACCCAGTTGGCGCTCATGAAAGCGGTCTTATCGGTGAAAATCCCCGCGGTATTCCAAACAACCTCATGCCGTTCATTGCCCAGACCGCAGCTGGTATCCGAGATAAACTCCGGATCTTTGGCGACGACTATGACACGGTCGATGGCACCTGTGTTCGTGACTTCATACATGTAATTGATCTTGCAAAAGGCCACATTGCCGCACTTGAACACCTGCAACCAGGTTTCGACGCTATCAACCTCGGGTCTGGCACTGGTACATCAGTCATGCAGCTTGTAAAAGCATTTGAAAAAGCCTGCAACAAAACCTTGCCATACGAAATAGCGCCGCGCCGCGCTGGCGACCTAGCAGAGTTCTACGCCAATGCCAGTAAAGCTAAAAAGTTGCTCGACTGGCAAACTGAGAAGACTGTCGACGAGATGTGTGCTGACACATG
>JAPUDS010000005.1 GCA_027492975.1 Candidatus Saccharimonadota bacterium | reverse complement strand
TGCGTCAGCGTCGGCGGCATCCAGACGGCTATGCCAGCTTGGACACGAAACACGATGAACAGTGCTGTGCCGGCGAGGACACAGGCACCGAGTGTTAAGCCCAGCCGTCGTTTGAGCTGCCGAGCACGCACTTGCCTCATCTGTCTCATGTGTCTATGGACAAACATAAGGAATTAACTCTTCTTTATTTCTCTTCTTGTTTTACCCTGAAAAGACCAACCGACACCACATCGGTCACACCGTCTTCTTCAGTTTGCTTTTTAAACTTTTAGTCTTCTCTCTTTGTTTTTAGATAGACTATGTGTGTACTATACCGCTAACGCTAACTCCCTGTCAACACTTTTTTCCACTTTCTTCTTCCCGATCCCGAAATTTTCCGAAAGGACAGTCCTTTCGGAAATTCCACAGCTTCGCTTCCCCAACTCGTTATCTATTTCTTCGGCTGTGTTATACGGGCGTCGGCACCGTAAAACGGTATGATCAGCTGATCGTTTTCACCGGCCAGTAGTCGCTGTACGGCTTTTTCGCGCCACGTTTCGCCTCGCTCACCAACAACAGGGATACTCTGGGTATACGACAGTGTATTTAACACCGTCAGTCCTATGCGAAGCCCGGTAAAGCTTCCCGGACCCTCAAGCGCGAACAGGCCGGTTAATTTCTCGAATGTCGCGTCATGCTCACTCAAAAAAACATTTAGTTTCTGAAGTAGTCCGTGCGCCAGTTGCCTGTCCGCGGCCCATGTTGACTCCGCCAGCAACTCACCGGTCGCACTATACAGATACAATTCTACGACAGGACTGTCAGTTCTAACCCCCAGCAGCATACGCCTCCTTTAGCCGAGTATCGTCCGTCTGAAGTTTTACGTGGCGCTCCGTTTCGGCTTCTCCGTAGGAAAATGTGATAGTCGTACGGCCCGCCGGTAAAACGCCCTGTACCGTCCCGCCCCACTCTATAACCGTCACAACTTTCGAGTCCTGCACTGACTCGGCGACATCGTACTGGACAATCCCGGGCTCAGTCAGCCTGTACAGGTCATAATGATGTAACTCAAGTCCATCGCGTGCGGCATACACTCTCGAGATAGTAAAGCTAGGACTCTGAACATCATCTGTCACCCCAAGCCCCTCAGCAAACCCCTTTGTAAATGTCGTTTTGCCAGCCCCGACATCACCGATAAGTTCAACAACCTCACCCCCAGCACAACTACCACCAAGGCTCGCAGCCAGGCGATTCATTTCTTCCAGAGAGTGGATTGTTCGCTCCATAGCCCCTGATTATACCGTCTATTCGGTGCTACTAAAAGCATAAGAAATATCGTATACTTAAAATGTATGAGACTTTCCGATAGCACGGTCGAGCAGCTACTGGTGAAAAAACAGAAGATCACCACCGAGCAACTCGAGAGCATTAAGGACGAGCAGAAACAGAGCAACCGTCCTCTGCAAGATTTGGTCGTGCGCCACGAAATTATCTCCGATAAAGATCTAACGAAACTGTACGCCGAATACGCCGATATCTCATTTGTCGACATCAACCCAAAAAACGTCGACAAAGCAATACTTGAAGCACTGCCGGAAAAAATCGCCCGTCAGTACAACGCCGTCGTATTCGACATCAAAGATGACGCAAAACAGCTTGCCATGGAAGACCCGGACGATATGCAAGCCGTGGATTTTCTCCAGAAACAGATAGGCTCAAACTATAAATTATTTGTTGCAACCAAAGAAAACATCTTGCAGGTTCTCGAAAACTATCGTGATGCTGTCGCTGAAGAGCTTTCCGACGTTATAGCCGTCCAGAAGGAACAAGACCCGGAAAAAGAAGTGTCCGAAGAGGACATTTCCGAAGACTCACCGATAGCAAAAACTGTCAACCTCATACTCGAGTACGCCATCCGCTCAAATGCCTCTGATATCCACATAGAGCCCCGCGAGGAATTTCTACAAGTCCGATACCGCATAGACGGTGTGCTACGCGAAGCAAATAAACTACCGCGAAACGTTCAAGCGGCGCTCGTCAGTCGTATAAAGATCCTGTCCAACCTGAAAATTGATGAACGGCGCGTACCGCAAGACGGCCGTTTCAAAGTAACCGTCGCTGGCAAAAAATACGCCCTCCGCGTCAGTACACTCCCGATATCCGAAGGCGAAAAAGTTGTTATGCGCATACTCGACGAATCCAACAAAGCCTTGACACTTGAAGAGTTAGGGTACTGGGGATGGTCACTCGAAAAAGTAAACAACGCTATCGCCCAGCCCTACGGCATGCTTCTCGTCACTGGCCCGACCGGTTCCGGCAAATCAACCAGCCTCTACTCTGCCCTTACGCTCCTCAACAAACCAGATGTTAACATTTCGACCGTTGAAGACCCCGTGGAGTACAAAATCCAAGGAGCAAACCAGACACAGGTCAACCCAGTTGCTGGCATGACGTTCATCGCTGGTCTTCGCGCCCTCCTTCGTCAAGACCCAAATATCATCATGGTAGGAGAGATTCGCGACGCCGAGACAGCAAATCTCGGTGTTCAGGCCGCCCTGACAGGCCACCTGGTATTTTCAACACTCCACACCAACAATGCCGCTACGTGCTTACCCCGCCTACTCGACATGGGCATAGAACCGTTCCTTATCGCTTCAACCGTTCGCGCCGTTATCGGCCAACGTCTCGTTCGGCGGCTCTGTAAACAATGCAAACAAGAGTACGCGCCCTCTAAAGACGAGGTGCAAATGATCCTGAAAACGTTTGGTATCACAACCGAACGTGCTCTGCAGTATATCCACGAACTCGAGAAACGGGCAGCGGAGCAAAAGATAGGTGAAGATATCGGCGACAATCTTTCGAGTACAGCCGCAAACATCACCAGACTTTACCGACCAAATCCCGAGGGCTGCGACGAATGCGGGCATGTCGGCTACAAAGGTCGCATGGGTATATATGAAGTACTCGACAACTCTGTCGAAGTCCAGAAACTCATCGTCGCAAACGCGACGAGCAATACCATCCAGGACCAGGCAGTCAAGGAAGGTATGATGACTATGCAGACCGACGGGTTCATAAAGGCCCTGCGCGGCCAAACGTCCATAGAAGAAATTCTCAGGGTAACAAGGGAGTAACATATGCCTGAATTTACATACCTGGCTATCAATTCAGAAGGCAAACAAGTCAAAGGAACTATGGAGGGTTTGACGCGCGATGACGTTATCAGAGAACTCATGGGCCAAAACCTAAAACCGCGAGAAGTGGCACTCGCCACCGAAGGCAAGGCCGTCCGAGGACTATTTAAACAAAAGGTAAAAACCGACCAGCTCGTTCTCTTTACCAGACAGCTTTCTACCATGGTTTCTGCGGGTGTTCCGCTCATGCGCTCACTCACGACGCTTGAAAGCCAGGCCGAAAACCCAACCATGAAACAAGCCATCCGAGAAATCGTCAAAGACGTCCAGGGTGGTTCGCAACTCGCCGACGCACTCGGAAAGCATCCTGACATATTTTCTGATATTTACGTCAACATGATCCGCGCTGGTGAAGCAGCGGGTATCGTCGACGATATCCTGAAGCGTCTTGCAGCCCAGGTTGAAAAAAGTGCCAGCATGAAAAAGCAGATCAAAGGTGCTATGACGTACCCGGCTGTCTTGCTGAGCCTCACTGTCGTCGCGTTCTTTGGACTCATGTTCTTTGTCATACCAACTATCGGCGACGTCCTGACGGGACTTGGCGGCGAACTTCCCCCACTGACCCAGGGGATGCTCGACATGAGTGGGTTTATGGTTTCATACTGGTATATCGTCATCGGTAGTATCGCTGCCCTCATTTTTGGCATACGCGCTTACTTGAAAACCGCTGCTGGCCGCCGCAAGTTTCATACACTCATCCTGAAAGCCCCGGTCGCCGGTATGTTGACAACAAAAATCGCCGTTGCAAGCTTCACCCGGACATTTTCCGCCCTTATCGGCTCTGGCGTCAGTGTTGTTGAAGCCCTGCGCGTCACCGGACGCTCCCTGGGAAATGACCTTTTCAGAGAAGAAGTCGAACGCGCATCCCAGGAAGTAGTCAACGGGAAACAATTGTCGCAGGCACTCGAAGGCAGCAAGCTCTTCCCGTCTATCGTCCCGCAGATGCTCGCTATCGGTGAAGAAACCGGCCAAACAGACACGGTGCTCGTAAAAGTCGCTGAATTCTACGAAGAAGAGGTCGATACGGCTATCGCAAGCATGAGTTCACTCCTAGAACCGATCATGATTGTGATTATGGGCGGCGCTGTCGGCCTCATCGCTGCCGCTGTTATGGGCCCGATAGCAAGCATGGGCCAGAATGTCAGCTAAAATTACCCCTTGACCCTTTGCTACTTATGGTTATAATTAGTGGTAGATACTCTGTGCAAATAAAATAAAACAGAGATCATTAACAAATTAACTTTCTTAAGGAGGGTGGGCAATCATGGTCTCACTTAAGCAAAAAAGACAGTCAGGCTTCACTATCGTTGAGCTTTTGATTGTCATCGTTATCATCGGTATTCTCGCAGGACTCGTCGTCACGCAGATCCTCGGAGCAACCGCTAAAGCACGCGACACGGAGCGCAAAACTGACATAGATCAGATCGCAAACCAGCTCGAAGCATACTACGCAAAGAACGGTTTTTACCCAACACTAAACAATGTCGTGAACGGTACTGGCAACACGACCTGGCGAACGGGCAACCAGTTCTCCGCTGGAGATGCTGCGAAGTCGCTCTACGATCCGGGCAATGCAGCCCTTCTAGGCTCAACTGTGCCAACGAGCATCAACCAGCCATATAGCTACGTACCATCACCAAATAACTGTACTGCCGGAACAGACAACAGCGGTGGGACTATCACGTCAGCTACTCCATGCACAGGCTACACGCTGACGGCGTATCTAGAAAATCCTGCGGGAGCCTATACTAAGACGAACGCCAACCAGTAGTAGTTAGGTACTAGTAAGCTACAAAACGCACCCTAAAGCTCAGGGTGCGTTTTTCCTTACAGAAATTCAAGTGGTAAAACCATAACCAAATAGTGCAATTTCTGGTACAATACTATGCAATGGGCATGTATATTTTATGAGTAAGTTATTCTTCAAAGATAAACCGATCATCGGACTCGACATATCGACGACAAGTATCAAGCTTATGTCAGTCGATACAAAGAGATGGGAAGTACTCGGGTATGGATCTATAGATGTCGACCCGACACAGATGGAAGTCAGTCTGGACACCGACGGAAAATACGTCGAAAAGCAGATACAACTCCTGATGAAAGAGAAGTTGCTCGGTGTTTTTGGCAGCAACCACGTTGTCATGAGTATCCCGACGTCGCGGACGTATTCCAGAAGCATTACCATACCAACCGGCGCTACGGGCTCTTTCGACGAATCAGTCCGGCTCGAGGCCGAACAATACATCCCTATACCCATCGCTCAGCTATACCTCGACTACGAAGTAACTGACAAGGACAGTGATTCAACCACCGCTCTCATGTGTGCCGTACCTCGAAAAATCGTCGACAACTGCGTTACCGCCGCCGTCAGTAACAATCTGCGGGTTATCATGATCGAACCCGGTATGCTCTCTGTCTCACGTCTGCTCCGCTATACGGAAGACGGTAGCCTCCCGACAGTTATCGTCGATATCGGTGCCGCCTCAACGGATGTGGCCGTCATCGATGGAACTATCAAAGTAACTGGTGGCTTGCCTATAGGCGGCAACACATTCACACTCGACATCTCGGAAAAGATGAAGGTCAGTCTCGAAAAAGCTCATCAGTTGAAAGTACTGAATGGCCTAAACTCAAGCCCAAAGCAAAAAGCTATCGTCGGCGCTTTGGAGCCCAACCTAAAACGTATCATCCAGGAGATAAAAAAGATCATCCGCTACTACATAGAGCGCGTTCCTGGTGCTCGAAATATCGAACAGGTTATCGTCGTTGGCGGCGGCTCGAACGTTCCCGGGATCGGTGATTTTTTCACTGACAGCCTAGTTATTGCGTCCCGCGTCGCGAGCCCATGGCAAATGCTAAATTTTGCTAAACTCCCCCAGCCAGCCCGTCAATTCAAACCACGATATCTGACGGTAGCCGGCCTTGCAAGCGTCAAACCTGACGAGGTGTGGAAATGATAAACCTCCTCAACCCGACCGATATCAGAGAACTTCGTGCAGCCCGTGTTAACGTACGACTGCGTCGTTTTGCTGTTTTAACATTTATAACCGTCGGGATCATAGGCGCAGCCTACGCAGTCAATTTTCAAATTGTCAGCAATGAATACAACGAAGCTATGGCGAAAAGTTCGGCAACCGACGAGCAACTAACTGAGTTTGTGCCTGTTAAATCAGCTGCTGACGAATACAGAGCGAACCTTGCTATCGCAAAAAAAATCCTCGGCAGCGAAATCACTTTTAGCACCTTTATTACTGACGTCGCAACTGCCCTACCGCCTAACACAATTCTCGACAGTCTTGCGCTTTCGACCAAGTCAATCGGCATCGCAAACGGAAAGCCTATAGAAACAGAGCTTATCGCAAGGGCGAAAGGATACAGCGATGTCCTAGCCCTCAAAACAAATCTTGAGCAAAAAACAAATCTTTTCTCAGCTGTCAGGATAACTTCTACCGCACTCATATCAGACAGTGATAACGCTATCATCAAAGCCTATCCATACACCGTTACTTTTGGCGTAGTGATCGCCCAGCAAGGAGGGCAAAAATGAAGGTAGAGAATCCTGCATCCGAAGCGCAGAAACTTCAATGGACACTGATAGGTATCATCGTCTTTGGAGTTATTGTCGGCATCGCCGGGGTCTGGTTCCTCAACACGCTTCTTACTTCAAATGTAGCGGCAAAAAATGACGCCGGGCAAGCAGCTCAAGCAAGCGCAAACAATCTCGAACGTGCTCAAACCCTCAAAATATACCTCGAGAGCCATAAGGACGAAGCTCAGAAAGCAGCCATGATTGTCGCAGAGACAACCGGGTACCGCTACCAAAATCAGATCGTCGAAGATATCACAAAATACGCAAACATAGCCGGAGTACAGATAGTTGGATTCGACTTTCCCCAAGACATCAACTCCGCGACTGTCGACAAAGCAACTGGCCTCAAATCACTGACAGCAACGATTACTCTGGCAGACTCCGTACAGTACACCAGTTATCTGACATTTCTCAAATACATCGAACAGAACCTGACAAAAATACAGATCACTGACATTCTCATCTCTCCAAGCATATTCAACCAGAACTATCTCAACAACACAAGTATCGGAATACAGGTATACGTACAATAATGGCAACAAGCAACCCCACTAAACCAACATTCCAGCAGTCCATGGCAGAAATGACCGCTTCTTTCCGCTCGATGGGAGCGAAGATACTACCACATCTCGGTTTTATCTATTTTACACTCATGTTGACAGGTATTACTGCCGCCGTCTTCCTCATCACCCAAACCATACAGTCAACGGATATCGGACAAGGAACTGCGACAAACCAGAAGCTTAGCGAATACGCGATCCCATCCGATCAAGCAACTATTTCAAAAGTTAAAGCGCTGAGTGAAAATACCACCTCGTCAAGCACCGCATTACCGGGTGGTCGTATCAATCCATTTTCCGAAAGCGTCTACTAACGCCTATGCTTGCGCCAATAAAACGATTCATCGGCATACCTATTCTCAGCCTACAAACTGGTTCGGAGCTTGCTAAAACAAGCGATGTTATCATCGACCCCCGCAAACTTAAGGTGGTCGCCCTCCGAGTCTCTGGCAACCGTCTTGACCACACCGAGTCAGTTTTACACCCGGAAGACATACGGGAAATCAGCGACCTCGGTATTATCGTCGACAACAGTGACCAACTTATGAGCACCGAAGGCCTTGTGCGCCTTCAGGAAATCATTGATTTTGGCTTTGTACTCGAAGGTGTCCACATCGAAGACGACCAACACCGAAAACTCGGCACCGTCAAAGACTATGCTATCGACCCAGAAAGCTTTTTCGTGCAGCAACTGTACATCCAACCTCCATTCGTACGCAGCCTGAGCATCACTGCACTGGTAGTGCACCGTTCACAAATTATTTCCGTAACAAACCGTAAAATCATCGTCAAAAGTGACGCAGTTAAAGAAAAAGTGTCCGAAAAAACAGCAGCAACATCACTCGTCAATCCGTTTAGAGCGCCCGTACCCACCCAGCCGGAAACAAAAGATCTCTGAGGCACACTCTATATACGCTCAGCGAGCACTGACCGTATATCATCATACGAAAATCCCTGTCGCGTCAGGTATGCTATGAGCTTTTGCTCGTCATATTTTGAAGCCTTTTTAGCTATAATTTTCCGTAATTCACTTTTTTCATCACGTGTAGAATTTTGTATATTTTGATGAATTATCTCTGTTGGGACACCTTTTGTACGCAGCTCTGCTTCTAGTTTTCGAAAACTCGTCCCCTTACGCTGATTTCGATTTTCGACCCAGTAACGTGTAAATTTTTCATCGTCTATATATCCTTTTTCCACCAGTCGCTCATACACCTTATCCGCCACTTCCTGGTCGACCCCAGTCTTCGTGATCCATTCGCCTGTCTTTTTGCTGCGTATTTTCGTATCTCGTGTCTTTCGCCATAAGTAGTCGCGAATCTCCTTTGCGCTATGCGGCCGAAGCATCGTGTATTCCAGCGCTTTTGCGTACAATTTTCCGAACGCGCTCTCCTTTTCAAGAGCCACCAACTCATCTTCGGTATATTCTTTCCCAACCTTAATACCAAGATCGACGACTTGAAAAATATCAACAGAGAACCGGTACGCTCCATCAACAAATACGTTGACGCGCCGGTCATTTCTTTGCTGTGCGGTAAGACTGGTTATCTTCCCCATTCTCTCCTTGGGCCTACTCTACTACACTTCCTCTTCGGCGATAACTTTCTTGCGAGTCTCTTTTTCGATCTCATCGAGCACTTTCGGGTTATCTCTTAGGTACTGTTTTGTCGCTTCGCGGCCCTGACCGATCTTGGCGTCTTTGTAGTCAAACCATGCGCCGCTTTTACCGACAATACCATGTTGCACCGCAAGGTCGAGCACATCGCCAGTACGAGAGATACCTTCGTTGTACATGATGTCAAATTCGGCGGCACGAAACGGCGGCGCAATTTTATTCTTTACAACCTTTACTTTCGTCCGGTTTCCTATGATATCTTCCCCGACCTTAATCTGTCCGATGCGCCGAATATCTATGCGCTGTGATGCATAGAACTTGAGTGCGTTACCGCCTGTTGTCGTTTCTGGATTGCCAAACATCACCCCGATTTTCATACGGATTTGGTTGATAAAGATGACTGTCGCCTTACTCTTGTTGATAATCCCGGTCAATTTACGAAGCGCTTGGCTCATGAGCCGTGCCTGAAGACCCATGTGTGCATCGCCCATGTCGCCTTCAATTTCAGCCTGCGGTACCAGCGCAGCAACAGAGTCGACAACGATGATATCGACCGCATTCGAGCGAACCAGCGTTTCGCAAATTTCAAGCGCTTGCTCGCCGTTATCTGGTTGTGAAACCAAGAGATTTGTCGTGTCAACACCGAGCTTCTTCGCGTATGCCGGATCAAGCGCGTGCTCCGCGTCGATAAATGCCGCTGTTCCACCTTGTTTCTGCACTTCAGCGATAGCATGAAGCGTGAGCGTTGTCTTACCAGAGCTTTCTGGTCCAAAAATTTCTATGATACGCCCTTTCGGGTATCCGCCACCAAGCGCAAGATCAAGACTCAGCGCCCCCGAACCGATCAACTCAACATCGGCCCTATGCGCCTCACCAAGTTTCATGATAGACCCATCACCAAACTGTTTCGTTATCTGATCCATCGCAAGACCAAGTGCCTTGAGCTTACCATCGTCAGTCGTTTTTATTGCTGCGCTCGCCGCTTTTTTCGCCTTTTCAGCCATATCCCCTCCTACCGTTTGTTATGTCTCTATTTTACACTGTTACAATCCGTTATGAAACCCTCCTCACAAGCAACAGCACCGCTCCGCGTGGTACAATGGAAGCTATGCAAAAACAAGCAGGGTTTACCGCTCTTGAGCTCATAGTAGCCATTGCTATTCTTCTGGCCGCGGGTAGTATCTTTCTCGTTCAAAAAAACGATATCGCCGCCAAACATCGAGACAGTATCCGTAAAATCTCTATAAATGCCATCTACTATAACCTCGAGGAAATAGTCTATCCGACGCTTAAAGGCTACCCGGCAAAACTCGACACGAAACAGTTGCGAGCCATGGACAGCGATCTTCTCAAAGACCCGAACGGTATCCTTATAAACGAAAGTGGTTCAGAGTACAGCTATGAACCCAGTAGTTGTAGCGGTGACGTATGCCAGCACTACGAACTCCGTGCGACACTCGAAAAAGAAGCTGCATTCACTAAAAAAAGCCGACACTAGTCATCGTCGCCGATCGGACGAAAATTCTTGAACGCCTCAACGGCATTGTTCAGGAGACGGATTTGCTCTTCAGGATCAGCTACAAAATAAAACCTATACGTCGTCTCTTCGCCCTCGGTAGACAGCCGGATCGAGCCATAGTTCAGTACCGTCTGCAGGATACCTTGTTGACGGTAGCTTGCATCCTCAATGTTATTGAGGCTGATCGTCTGATCTTTTTTCGAAAACAACCCCGACTGAATATGCTGTATAACACTCTCGTTCGTCAGGAAAAACCGGTTTGCATCATATATCACGGTTGCAATAACTCCAGCTAGTACAGCCAGCACGATCAGTAGCAGCACAACAAGTGCCCCCGACATAACGGCTGACGGCGACAGTGAAATAAACGGTAGATCCAGCCAGGCCATAAGCGCTGGTAGGCTCAAAATAATCACCACTGCAAGCACCACCAACCCCCAGATCGAAGCTAAACCGATAGGGTGACGACGGATCGCACTGATGACATACTCTCCTTCGCTCAAGTTCAAAAACGGATATTTGTACCGCGACTCAGCATGTTTTTTCTGCGCTGACTCGGAAATTTCCTGCTTGTGAGGGTCAAGCGCACGTGACAAATAAACAACTTGCGGCTCGACTGCCTCATGATCAGCCGGATGCGCGTACAGCGGCCGACCGGACGTATCATAAGCGACCGGTTTGGACAAGTCCTCCACTGACTTATCTCGTGCATTCATGCCTCTAGTATACACCACTACTACGTGACTGTATTCAAGTGCTTTTCAGCCTTTGGTGTCACACGACGCCCCCGAGGTGTCCGCTCGATAAATCCAATCTGCAACAGATACGGCTCATAAAAATCTTCTATCGTTGTCGCTTCGTCGCCAGTCAGGGCGGCAATGGTCGTTAAGCCGACTGGTCGGTCACCGTAATTCTCAAGTATTTTACGCAGCAGGTTACGATCTGCCGCATCGAGTCCCAACGTATCTATCTCCATCATCTCGAGCGCTTTCTCGGTACTAACACTATCAACGATCCCGTCACCATTGACGTCGGCGTAGTCGCGAACCCGTTTCAAGAGTCGGTTGGCGATACGCGGCGTCAAACGGGCGCGCGTCGAAAGTAGCTCGGCCGACTCGGGTCGAATCGTTGCGCCAAGGATCCCAGCTGCACGGGTGATAATCCTCGCGATCTCATCCGGCGCATAAAACTCAAGTCGATGAATATGCCCAAACCGATCGCGCAGCGGTGCCGCCAGACTACCGGTCCGCGTCGTTGCACCGATAACCGTGAACTTCGGTAGATCCAACCGAACACTGCGCGCCGCCGGACCTTTTCCGATAACAATATCAAGCTTGAAGTCCTCCATAGCCGCGTAGAGTACCTCTTCAACTGTCCGTCCCAGCCGATGAATTTCATCGATAAACAGCACATCGCCATCCGCCAGATTAGTCAGGATGCTCGCCAAGTCAGCCGCCCGCTCGATAGCCGGACCGGCAGTTATGCGTATATTTGTTCCCATCTCATTCGCGATCACACTCGCCATGGTCGTCTTGCCAAGTCCCGGCGGACCATAGAGCAGCACATGATCCATCGGCTCGCCGCGTTTTTTTGCTGCCTCAATAGCTAGCTTCAGATTTTTCTTCAACCGCTCTTGCCCAACATACTCCGCAAATGTCTGCGGCCTCAGCGTTATCTCGATGATTTTCTCTTCATCGTCACTATCACGCATACCAGTATCTACAACTCTCTCAATAGCCATATCCCCATTATCCCACACCCCCTCTTGCTCCAGGCCAGGCCTGGAGATATAATAAGAACATGCCCTCTCGAAACAGCCGGAAAGAGTACGTGCCAAACACTTATTATCACGCATACTCTCGTGGTGTAAATAAGCAAATAATCTTTCGTGACAACCAGGATTACACCGTATTCCTTGGATATTTACAGCGCTATCTTTCAATCAACCCGACCAAGAGACCGAACGGACAAAAGGCGAAAACTTTTGCCAAAGACCTTGATCTTCTTTGCTACTGCCTTATGTCAAATCATATTCATCTTCTTTTCTATCAGCACAGTAATGAACGAGCTCTGCCTGAACTATTACAGCGCGCCCTCACTTCATACAGCATATATTTCAACAAGAAGTACGGTCGAGTCGGGCCACTCTTTCAGAGTCGATACCTCGCGTCGCGGATTGATAATGACCCCTATTTACATCACATATCACGCTATATCCATCGTAATCCCGCACAGTGGCAGTCGTACAGCTATTCAAGTCTGCGATATTATACGGGTGAGGCACGTGCTGACTGGGTTAAGCCCGGGTTGATTCTTGAATTATTCGATAACAGCTCGACACGATATCTTGACTTCCTTGCATCAATGGATGAAGATGACGAAGAAACAGCTGTCGACTACCTCGCCCACGAGTGATGTCTCAATCGCTTGAGGCCAGGCCTCAAGCAATAAAGATTATAGGCTTCGAGTTATGCCGTCGTGTCGTTTACCAAGACCCTTCAGGTGCATAATGCCCGTACCGATAGCGACGCCCGCCGCAACCGTTCCAGCAACTCGCGTCGCTCGCTCATTGCCCCTTGCCGCCACAAGTGCAAAGCCGGCGACCGCAAGATTGGCAGTACGTTGATAGACATTGCCTTTTGTTACTTCACCGGTTTTTATAAGATGAAACAGATTAAGCCCGCCGACAAGTGCCGCCCGCACAGCAAGTATGCCAATATACCCTCGTGTTTCCGGATATTTTTTCGCAACTTCAGCTGCAACTCGCACCTCTGATATATGGTCAACAAGTCCGTCAGCAACCCGGCGAGTCCGCGTATCGGCGTCAAACTTTCGCAGTACTGCTCCGTCAAGAATATCTGCCCCAATCAACGCCGCCATGTCGAGGTCAATCGACCGCTCGTCAGCAACTCGACGCGCCATGCGCTCGGCTAAACCGTACCGAGCTGAAGTGGCGCCAATACCGACCAGCTGTTTGACCAGCGACATTAGCTCCTGAGCGCACGTGTCACACGTTGCGCGGTTGGAAGAGAAGAGTCGACACCCTCAAGTGCCTTGCTGGCATCGGCAAGTGTATAGCCAAGCGCCATGAGTGCTTCGAGTGCTTCGTCAGACGTATCGAGTTCAGTTTGAACCGGAATATCATACTTCGTCGGCAAGCCGACTTTGTCTTTGAGGTCGACTATCACACGGTCGGCGGATTTCTTACCAACACCGCTCGCACCTGTTACGTAGGCCGCATCGCCGTTCGCTACAGCATTCCGTACTTGTTCGGCGGTGCCAAGACTAAGTATGGCAAGTGCGGCTTTTGGCCCAACACCTTGAACTGTTATAAGCAGTTCAAATAATTTTTTAGCCGCGAGGCTCGAAAATCCATAGAGATTTTCTGCATTTTCTGACACATGGTGATATGTGTATAGTTTGACTTTTTCCTCAAGCCTGAGCGCTTCGTAGTCGCCAAGCGCTACCTGAACTTCATAGCCGACGCCGCCGACATCAACGATAACTGCCCCGGCAAACTTCTCGACAACTACTCCCGCAACATGCGCTATCATGGACTTTATTGTACCATGTCAGGGATTTGTCGGGACCGTGGTAGTACCACTTCCCGTCGAATTACCCTGGTTATTGCCATTCGCGTTCGAGTCCGAATCAACCGGTGATTCATCCTCTGCGTCTGGGGCTTCCGTACCAGAATCATCATCAGGCCCAGAACCAGATGTCGTCGTTTCACTCGTCGTTGATGTATCGTTATCTGTATCGGAAGGTTTAGTATCGTTGGTCTCCGAGCCTGTCGTCATACAGCTCGTTGCAAGTCTCGTGCTAAGTAAGAAATAATCTTCTGCTCGCACACCACTGATACATGCCTCTTGTTTGATCACCCCATGTGGTCGCGCGAAACTCGGGTTCGACGATCCTATGGACGCTTTTATTATCGCTTTCCATATCGGACCGGCCGTATCCGCCCCACCACTCAGCATCGGTGTGTTGTCGTTGTTACCAACCCAAACACCGACGGCAATATCTGGTGTGTAACCGATCGCCCAGCCATCACGCGACTCGTCTGTTGTGCCGGTTTTCACTGCAACTGTTTTCAGCCTACCATCGGTCCCATACACGTTCAACGACGATCCGAAGATAAGCGACCGAGCGGAGTTATCGGACAGGATATCTGAGACAAGATACGCACTTTGTTTTGAAATTGCCTGTGTTTTGTTAGTTGAAGCTGAAGAAATCTTATGGTTGTATTTATCGCTGATGGATGCGATGAGTTCAGTATCCTTGTACTGGCCGTCGTCAGCAAACGTCGCGTAAGCATTTGTCATTTCGGTCAGTGGTACTTCAGCCGACCCGAGGGCAAGCGACAGACCGTACTGCGACGAGTCACCAAGCGTTGTGATACCCATAGCTTTCGCTTGTTCTATGGCAGTATCGACGCCGACTTGCTGTAAAACTTTTACCGCCGGTATGTTGAGCGACCAGCCAAGAGCGTGTCTCACCGATACGTCGCCGTAAAATTTCCCTGAAGCATTTTTCGGTGTCCAAGTGCCAAATGTCGTTCTTTCGTCGCGGATGATTGACGCTGGCGCTATACGATCATCGGCCATGGCGCGAGCATAGTAAATAGGCTTGAAACTTGACCCAGGCTGACGTTTTGCCGTCGCCATATTTACCTTGCCAAACACGTCGTTATCGTAGTCGATACTGCCAACAAGTGTCCGAATCTGGCCGTTTGATGGATCGATCACGACGACACCCGCATTTGAGCCGCCTCTTGCCTGAATACGGGCCGCATTGCTTGCGACAGCATCATTGGCTGTTTTTTGTAAACTACTATCAAGCGTTGTTGTTACTTGGTAGCCAGAACGCTTGACGGTTTCTTCGCCGTACTTATCGTATAACTCAGCGAGGACCATCTCGGTAAAATGCGGCGCGATAGTGTTGATAGATTTGACCGGCTGATACACCAACTCTTCAGCGTATGCAGCCGTTTTTTCCGCTTCGGTTATAACGCTATTTTTTACCATACGGCCAAGCACTGTTGACTGGCGTTCTTTGGCATACGCCATACTACCACCAACCGGTGAGTACGCACTCGGCGCCGGCAGCACTCCGACAAGCATACTAGCCTCTGCGAGCGTCAACTGGTTCGGACTTTTACCGAAATAGTTCTCCGCCGCCTCCGCTATACCGAACGAATCATTGCCAAAATAAACCGAATTTAAGTACATTTCAAGAATTTCGTCTTTCGTGTAGCGCTGTTCTATCGCCATTGCGATAGTTAATTCCTGATATTTCCGGAAAATCGTTTGATTTTTACTGAGCAGTGTATTTTTAGCGAGTTGCTGAGTAAGCGTCGATCCGCCATACGCCGTAGCGTCTCCGGCAGCAATATTCGCATACAATGCTTTTACTATACTGAGGAACGAAAAACCCGAATGTTTATAAAAATCCTTATCTTCCGATGAAAGCAGCGCCTGTTCCGTCACGTCGGAGATATCCGCAAGCGTCACGTAGTCTCGATGTTTTGCGGTACCGATACTGTAGAGTTCTTCTCCGTCTTTATCGAACAGGACGATACCGGTATTGTTCGCATTCATCAACCGGTCTTTGTCGGCAATATCATTGTAGTAGTAGAGATACGTAAAAATAGGCGTAATGATAAGAAATACAAATAGCGGTGTCGCTATCACAAGTGCTTTACGCGGTTTTGAAAGTTGTAAAAACCACTTAAAGCGCCTTTTTACGGCGCCTCGTGCGCGGTACCAGACCGAGCGTTTTTTTGTATATCGTCCATTACGAGCCATATTCTCGTCTATCTATTATACGATTTTTACTGACTTTTTGCTGAGATCGTATCTGTTCGAACCATACTAGCGTGTGTGATCGCCGCTGCAAGCGCATCGGCAGCGTCATCAGGTTTTGGAACGGTACGTAGACCTAGCTGCAATCTCACCATCTCTTGCATCTGCTTCTTGTCCGCCCGGCCATACCCAGTCAGCGTCTGTTTGATCTGTAACGGTGTGTATTCGGCTACCATAAGCCCGGCTTTTTGACCAACCAGCATCGCGACACCGCGTGCATGAGCAACACTTATAGCAGTTGTGACGTTTTGGGCAAAAAATAGTTTTTCTATAGACATAACGTCCGGCTTCGTTTCGTTCACTATTTCCGTCAGTCCGTCAAATATTTCTTCGAGGCGTTCGACCAGCGGCGTATGAGCTGGCGTCGTTATGACCCCTGCGTCAACCAACGTAAGTTTTTCACCATGAACATCGACAACACCAAAGCCTAGTATGCCAGTTCCGGGATCGATACCGATAATCCTCATACGTTCCAGTCTACTACTTCTTGCCAAATTTTGCGGCAATTCGTTGTCCGAAGCCGAGTAGTTCGTGTCGCCATTCGTAGATACCATAGCCAACCGCACCAGTCACCCCGACCGCAACGAGCGACCATGTCCAAATACTCCAACCACCCTCTTTTGCTGCTTCGACAAGCT
Organism: Candidatus Saccharimonadota bacterium; assembly: GCA_027492975.1. Lineage (GTDB taxonomy): Bacteria > Patescibacteriota > Saccharimonadia > Saccharimonadales > Saccharimonadaceae > JAPUDS01. The sequence goes on along the minus strand of JAPUDS010000005.1, from coordinate 9,601 downwards.
GTCCAGTACCCGACGCTGCTGTCGAAACACCAGATATTTTCCGGCATCGGTTCGTCTCAGGATTACGCTCCTGACCTTCCTTACACGGCGTTAGTTCAGCTACCGCACTAACAACACTCCGACAACGGTTGGTCGCTGGGTTGCGTTCCTGTCCTTCACCGCACGGCTGCAGCGTGGACGCTGTTGTTGCGAGTTGCCTGCAACGGTTTGTCGCCGGGTTCCGATACTGTCCTTCCGGACAAGCAGCAAGCGCATTCACCGCTTCCTCGAGTGTTCGACAGCGATTGGTGTCAGGGTTTAGATACTTACCCTCAGGACAAACTGTTACCGGCATCACTGGAGCCGTCACGATATTGTCGCTATATGGCGACGGTGTCGTCGACCACCGCCAAACCCCGTCGTCATCCAGCATCCACGAGTAGCCCTGTTCTTTACCACTAAAACCGGTGTAATGAGTCATTGTTCCGTCATAGCGCTGCAGCCCATATACATCCTCCAACCATATATACCCGCCAGAATTTGTAAGTGCTACTCGGTCGTTTTTTTCGGTCACATTGACGGTGATATACCCTTCAACTACCGGATAATCCTCAAGATAAAACGTATTTGAGGTGGTCCGCGACGTCGAGCTGTTGCTGGTTCTCAGCACATATTCCGACATATCTTCAGAGCCAACATAGAGTTTTATGTAATCCCCACACAGCACTGAGGTATCGTTCGGCGCGCAGTCGCTACTATAGGCGTAAACTTCAACCACCCGAGCGGCTGGACTCGGCGGTAGAACATATAGCGAATTATCTATAATTTGGCTGGTACTCGACAATGCAAAGGTCGTGTTATACCCCGCCGTTGTTGATTGGTTACGCAACCACATGCCTGCAAAATTGTCATCATTGACCGTTACTGTTGAGTCGCCCGCAAACCGCAGCGTATACGCCACACTTCGCTCCGCAAGATCAGTAGGCGGCACAACATGCAGTGATGCAGCAGACTTGTTCGTAAACTCGACTGCCTGCATATCACCATACGATGCGCCAGTCACATAGCCGACGCTACTGATGATGACATGGCCTTTAGGTCGGATGAAACCGCCAGTTGGCGACGAAAAACTGATCTGATGCGCCTCGTCGATACTATCAATATAAAACCGCCATTGCGTTAGGTCGAGCGGCGTATCATAGTTATTGTAGAGTTGAAAAAACAGTAGCTGTCGGCCAGTCTCATCGCGCTGATATCCAGTCACAAGCAGCTGGGGATCGCGCTGTAAATTTATATCAACCGCCTCAAGTGCACGAGCACCCGCCCCAACTGCGCAAACAAGAAGGAAACTATAAGCCACCGAGAGCAAAGCACGTCTCGCAAGTATCATACTGCTTAAATAATACTGAACGTATGCTGAGTTGTAAATACTTATGGTTTAGAGATCAACTTGAAAGTCTGCGTTGGTATGAACATTGACTACGTCGTCAAGCTCATCAAGTGCGTCAAGCACTTTCATAATTTTCCGTGCCGTTTCTTCGTCGGCTACCGGCACTTGTACGTTTGCGATGTATTGCAACTCGGCATCTTTGATGGTCAGGCCGGCCGCGGAAAGTGCCGTGCGAACTTTTGTAAAATCTTTTGGGTCGGTATAGACATACAACTCACTGTCTTCAACGACGGCGTCATCGGCACCAGCATCAAGTGCAGTGAGCAACGTATCGTCATCTACTTCAGCGATAACGATCACACCTTTCAGGGTAAACTGGAAAACAACACTGCCCGCATCGGCAATCGTGCCACCATTTTTCGTAAGAGCTGTTCGCACATCGGGGTACGTTCGGTTGCGGTTGTCGGTTGCAACTTCGATGATGATAGCGACACCGCCCGGACCATAACCCTCGTATGTAATCTCTTCTAGCTGCGCGGCATTTTTGTCAGCAACGCGATCTATGGCCCGCTGGATATTCGCCGTTGGCATATTGGCACTCTTCGCCTTTTCGATAGCGAGCGCGAGCGTCGGATTCATACTCGGGTCAGTACCGCTGCGAGCTGCAATGGCTATTTGATTACCCAGTTTTGTAAATACCGCACCACGCTTTGCATCTTTTGCGCCTTTTTCGCGCTTGATCGTTGACCATTTGCTGTGTCCTGACATGAAAAAATCCTTAGCTTATACTGTTCTCTTTCCTATCATTCTACCACGCCCGACGCAAGCAGGTCGATCTTGCGACGCCGCCAGATACGCCAGCCGATAAAAGCGATAAGCGAGTACCATAAGAGCACGAGCGTGCTAGACATAGCAACCGGTATCCGCGCCCATTCCGGGCTGGCGAGCCATTCGATAATCGCAATAACATACGCTATCAGAATGGTTGCTGGAAGCGCCAGTAGTGTCAACGCCGGCATAAGCCACCCAACGAGTCCGGCGATAAATGTCAGCAGCATCGCAAAAGGTATCACCGGCGCGACGATCACATTTGCGAGTAGTGCAAATATCGGGATGTAGCCAAACGACACGATAAGTATCGGGAGCGTCATGATCTCGGCCGATAAGGTCTCCGTCACAAGCTGAAAAATAGCGTTTGGTTCACGGCCTTTTTTGGTCAGCGACTGGGTGATGATCGGCGCGATAACAAGTATGCCCGTAAATGCTGCAAAACTTAGCAGCCAACCGAGATCACCCCACACATACAGCGGGTGCATAAAAGCACTGACTGCCGCAACATACAAAATAAGTTTCACCGGATGGAATTTCCTACCGTAATACCACGCGAGCAACGACAGGATCGTAACAGCTGCCGCACGGTTCATGCTCGCACTAAAACCAGAAACGAAAACAAACCCAACCACGAGCAACATCGACCCGGCAAACGCAAGATATCGCGATCGCTTCGCAAGCAACCGCCGCGCAAATCGAACCAAGATAGTCAGATTGTAACCGCTCGCGACAACCATATGTGTCAGCCCAACTATCTTCAACTGCTCGACTAGGTCGCTCGGAAGTGCAGATTTTTGCCCGACAACAAACCCGAGCCCTAAACTCGCTTCCGGTTCCGGCATCACTTTCCGCACTGCTTCTGCGAAACTATCCCGCACAGCAAGAAACACATCATTTGGCCGCGTGATGTGTTGTAGACTGGCGCGGTGCATAACAACCTGAAAACTGCCGAATCCCTCTAGCGCCTTTCCAGAAAAAGTCACGGTATCTCCGCGTTTTACTATGTCATCACTCACGATAGTCACATACATACCACCAGCATGTCGAGCATCGTTGACGCGAATATTTCCTATCTCAGCTTCCCATACGTTTGAGCCATTTTTAAGAACCGGATCCTGCATGATAGTTCCTTCAACCGTAATTTGTTGACCGACATACCTGTCAAGCGCACGTAGCTGTTCGGCAAAAAGCGATCCCCGAAGCACCCCGAGCATCATTCCGGCGATGATAATGATCAGACACGCATACCACCGACGCGATCTCAGCGACGCAATGATGAGAGCTATGGCAATAACCGCGATAGGCCACCAGAAAACAATGTGTATAAGTCGCCCCGCGAGCAAACCAAATAAGACTCCAAAACAGAGCCCCGCAAGTACAAATGAAACATGAAACCGCTTGTAGCGCCAGGCGGAAAGAAGCATGATTTTAGTGTAACATGCACCAAGAAAATACTCCCACGAACGTGAGAGTATTTTCTTGGAGGAGCCACTGGGGCTTGAACCCAGGACACCCTGCTTAAAAGGCAGGTGCTCTAACCAGCTGAGCTATGGCTCCGCGTCGGGATAGCCTACGGCGTATCTCGAATCATAGAAAGGCATAGGAAATTTTACCAAAATACCCCTGTTTTTGCAAGGGAAAACTACTTTTTCTTCGTTTCGTCGGGCGGGGAGAGGTTATGAATCATCCAGGCATCAGCAACCGCCGCGCCTATAGCAACTGCGAGCAATAAGCTGTTATATCTCGCGACCCACTGAAGGAATGGCTCCATAAGTTTATCCGGCGCCATACTACTCGTCAGCGGACCGAGTATGAGAAGCATAGCCATCACCGTGAACGCAACCGCACCAAGTATCGCCTGTTTGCGTTTCTTATACGAGGGTCCGCTCAGCAGCAAAACAAGCGCTGGGAGCAACGTCAAAAATATACTCGCCGCCGAAATTGTGCTAAGTGGTTCCACCGGAATATCATACGAAGCTATGAGCTTTGAAAGATCTTTCGTCATCTGACCTGCGAGCAGCGCGCCGGCCGTTAGCGCTAGGCCTAGTACACCGAACCGCCGCCGTGACAAAAACGCCACCCCGAACAAAGCGAGTGCTATAACCAAACTAACGATAACCGTCATACTGACGATTATACGCTACTTCTAGGCGCCAACCTTGTCTTTTTTCGGTTTTCGTTTCGCATTTTGCTCAACATAGTCGATGATTCGCCCCGCCACATCGCGCCCGGTTATCTTTTCGATCCCAAACCCCGGGCTAGCATTGACCTCCAGTATCAGCGGACCCCTCTCGGACCGCATAAAATCAACACCGGCGATAGCAAGTCCCATCGCCTTTGCAGCTTTTATACACATTTTGCGCTCCTCGTCGGTCAACTTAACTTTCGTACCCGTTCCACCCTTGTGAAGATTTGAGCGAAAATCATCATTGAGACTTTGCCGCTGCATACTTGCAACCACTCGACCGCCAACTACCAACGCCCGAATATCCGTTCCGGCCGATTCTTTTATGTATTCTTGTACCAAAATATTCGTCCCGTCTTCATTCGTCAGATAAAACGCCTGCAACACTGACTTGGCCGCTTTTTTCGTTTCGGCGAGCACAACGCCGTTTCCATGCGTGCCACGCGCCAACTTGATGATAACAGGTGTTCCGCCCAACTTTTCTAACAAGTCATCTATATCCGCCGAGTTCCGCGACACAACAGTTTTCGGAATTCCAACGCCGTACTTCGCAAGCAGCTGTAAGCTTCGCAGCTTATCCCGGGAACGGGTAATCGCTATCGAACTAGAGACAGTGTACACGCCCTGCATCTCAAGTTGCCGGACGATGGCCGTACCGTACCGTGTCATATAGCTCGCTATCCGCGGAATCACCGCATCATACCGCGCCAGGTCCTCACCCTGATAGCTCACACTTGGGTTGTTCTGCTCGATGGACGCGTAGCAATTTTTGTACTTAACGATCTTAACTTCATGTCCACGTTCAAGCGCAACTTCCTTGAGCCGCTTCGTAGAGTAGTTTGCGTCACCGTTTGAAAGAATCGCGATTTTCATACAATCTCCTTCTTTGTGTCATGATATTTCTTAAAGAAAGCGTGTGGGTTCTTTTTCATTTCTTTATTGTAAAATCCTTCCGTATTTCCCTCTATTTTCACAGCTTGTTTCGCCACATCAACCAGGAATTTTCCTTTTAGCGTACGCCGTCCTATCAGTATAGGAAATGTATTCTGAGAACGGTTTGATAAATTACAGTCAACAGTTATCAGCCTGCCTTCCACTTTCATTATAAACGGCGCCCGATAACGAACCTGTTTGTGGCCAGTTGAGCTTTTTACGACAGACACGCGCGAAACGGCAACGACGATTTCTTCACCAGTATAGAGCGGTGATCCGGGGTGAAATAGTGTGAAATGCAGCCTATTTTGTTCATCAACAAAAACATTACTGGTGTCGATCGACGACCTGTCGGCCCCCGTATCAACCTTTGCGGGCACACTCTTTGCAATACCAACGATATCGACAAAGGTCGTACTACCGATAATCTGACTAGTCATTACAGTAGTTCAATCCCTTCAAGAAATGCTTTTTGCCGAACTTCTTTAAATGTCTCGATAGTGACGAGTTGTGGATTGTAGTTGACTTCGAGGACATATGCTTTGTTCTGTGACGGATCATACACGCTGTCAACGCTTGCGATCTGTCGGTTCATCGCGTGAACAGCCTTGAATGATTCTTCCGAAACAGTTTTGGGTAGATCTGACGGCTGAAGTAGCGTGGCGTTACTTCCACCTTTTGGCTTGAACATATGTGCACGATCTTTCCTGCCATCGGCACGCTCATGCATCGACCGAAAGATACCAAATTTCAGCTCATCATAGTAAAAACTAGCGAGATAGAAGCCATCATTTGGGATAAATTCCTGGAGCAACCATATAGATCGTTCCGGCTGACCGGCTAGGCGCTCTTTGACTTCGTCAAGAGTATCGAACACAAAGTTATCGATACCCCGATCGGCATCAGCACGCTTTAAAACATACTTACCGTCGAGCTTCACGATGCCTTTATCTATCATGCGGATGATGGCTTTTGCGGCCCCGCCATAGGTTTTTGGTATCGTCACATCGTGTCTTGCAAGTTTCGCATACGACGAAAGTTTCGACAACGACAGGACGTTACTCATTTCTTTGTTAACATAATTAACGCCGTTGTGATCAAGAACTGTAGCGACCGTCCCGGCTATTTCGGGAGTCGAAAGGTAGCCATTTATATAGACCCCTTTATAGTCGCGTGCGTGACGCCAGGTGTCGGTATTTATGATGTCCGAAACCCCTTGTTGAAAGTAAAAACCAAGTGCGCTATAGCCGGAATAATCATAGATTTTTTCCGTTCCCTGGAGGTCTTTATGAAATGAAGTGAACTCTTCTGACTGATTGTTCGCAAGTACTAATTTCATGATTCTTCCTTTCTTATGCCGCGCTGCGCCATTGCAACTAGCTTATCGGCCTGCGCCGTGGTCATTAACTCATGTGAGTGTTGTTGCAAGGGTCGTTCTTCGCTCGGCAGTATAACTCCGATATTCCTGGTATTTACTTCGATGATTCGCTCACCGTCGGGCGTGACATCAACGGCCATATGTGCGTCTTGCGCCCCGCTTTCATACTGTAACACTGCGGCCGCTCGACGGCCCAAATCAACAGCTCGCTCCGGAAGTGATGACGGTTCAGGAAAGACCCATGCATCAGCACCACCAGTATCTACTCTACCGTAGGGAACTACAAGTTTACCATCGACAAAATACATCCGAATCTCATTGCGCGCCCCGTTGTTGACTCGCAATAATTCCCTTTCCTGTGACGGAAACTCCAGCGAGGAATGAAAAGAGCCGTAGACCTCCTCCATAAATTCCTGCACCAGCAACGACTTGCCCTTCGGGAGGTCATGCAAGTATTCGGGTAACTGCGCCGAGACGTCACGCTTCGTACCAACTAACGGTTGTATCTTTTTGCTAGGGTCAAAATCAGGCTTTACGACAACCGCTGGAGCATGTATTTCTGAAATTGCATCCAAAACACTTGCTAGATCCGGTTTCGAAACGAGTAGTGACTCTGGTACGGCATCGCCAAGCGCGGGCCGCAACACTTCTGCTTGCAAAGCCTTGGATTTGCCAAATCGTCTTATCGATTCAGGATTAAGGGCGGGCATACCGGGCACGAATTCGCCAACACCACCCGTCAAGTCAAGCGCCGACGATACTTGAACAATTCCTTGTCGTAGAACCAGGTCATCGGTTCCAAACTCATGAAACGTCGAAAACAACCCGAGTTGGCCAAGACGGTTAGCCGCACCGTTCAGCACCATCGGGTGAGCCTCTCGATCCCGCAGTGCATCTGCAAGATAACGCCGCCTACCGAAAAACTTTCGACGACGGTCGGTGTCAGAAAAGTCAAACTTGGCTGCGAGCGCGATGTTGGGATTTGTTAGCATAACAGAATATATTATAGCAAATTATAATACTTGTGTCAATACTATTACCTCTGACTAGAAAAAGCTCTTCTTAGTCGTTTTCCAGAAGTCTTCTAAGAGTTCTTTTTGCTTCTTGTTAAGTTTTGTCGGAGTATCAACGATGATACTGACTATATGTGCGCCGCGGCCATTGCCCTTTAGATGCGGAACGCCGTGCCCGGACAGTTTGAAGTCAGTACCGCTCTGCGTACCGGCTGGCACTTTCATACGAACCGTACCATCGACCGTTTCGACGTCTATCTCAGTCCCGAGTGACGCCTCAACGATACCGATATGCTCTTCGCTAAGTATGAGATCGCCTTCACGCGTAAACTTTTTGTGCGGTTTGACCCGGAGATGAACGTAGAGATCGCCTTTTGGCCCGTCCTGCGTCGCTTCGCCGTGCTCGCGCAGGCGAATCGTCGCACCATCATCGACACCGGCCGGAACTTTTATAGTCAATTCCTGTTTGCGCCTCGTGATACCCCGCCCGCCACACACCGTACAGACTTTCTCCGGAACGCGACCGCGACCATGGCAGGTCGAGCAAACCGCCGCCTGTTGGATAGGGCCAAAAATCGTATTCATCACCCTAGTTTGTTGACCGGAACCCTGACAGGTCGGACAGGTTTTTAGTTCATAACCCGGCTCGGCGCCATCGCCCTTGCAGTGCAGACAAGTATCTTCAAGCGACAAGGAAACCTTTTTTTCCGTACCGAAAATCGCTTCTTCGAATGTCAGATCCAGACTTACTTCAACATCGCGACCACGCTCTGGCGTCGAACGCCCGCCACCGCCAAAAAATGAGCTGAACAGGTCGCCAAAACCGCCGTCGCCAAAGTCAAAATGAACATTCTGACCCTGCGAACCGAACCCCTCAAACGGGTTGCCACCACTGTAGCCGCCGCCTGATGCACCACCGACGCCAGCATGACCAAACTGGTCATAGCGCTGACGCTTCTGTTTATCCTTCAAGACTTCGTAAGCTTCGTTGATCTCCTTGAACTTTTCTTCGTCACCACCATCTTTGTCGGGATGGTACTTTACGGCAAGCTTGCGGAACGCTTTTTTTATTTCGTCGTCACTCGCAGACTTCCCGATACCTAAAATTTCATAATAATCTCGTTTTGTCATCCGTTTCCACTATACGCTTTTAGCACTCCGTATGCAAGAGTGCTAAACGTTCAATTCTAAACCGTAACCCGAACGGCGAAGAGAGATGACAGCAAGTTCAAACTGCGAAAGAACCCCTAACTGCTTAGCTGAACAACGGTTAAGGAACGATTCATATATTTTAACGCAGGGAACTCTGTAGAAATACTCACACCCACCTCATCTCCAGCTCCCAAGGAGGCTTGAACAATAAATGAAGCACTGCTTCTGTTTGCTATATTGAAGAAAGTTGTCGTATCGCCAAATATCGGAGTACCATTGACAGTGATAATAGCCACCAAGTAAGGCTGACTTGAATCCGGATTATTAGTGGCTTCAGCGTTAATAGATACCGTTATTTGGTAAATTCCATCGTTTCCCACTACCAACTCATTACCCGATAGACTAACAGCAATAGCGGTAGATAAAGAGCCGGATCGACTGAAGATTACGGGGGTGAATGTTATTCCTGGCGTCCCTTCGCCGACACCTCTTAGAGACCCATAAGCCAGAACGACTTCCCCGGTAGAACCGGGAGGTCCTGCTGGCCCCTCTGGGCCTGTTGCGCCGGCTGGACCGGGCACTCCCTGTGGTCCAGGAGTATCTAGCTTCGCTTGAATAGCAGAGGACAGAGTGGATTCAGAAACTGAGTTATCTTTGAGGGTTCCGTCAGGATTATGAGCAACGGAATGTCAACCTCTAACTTTCTGCAACACTCTGTCTATTCTTTTTGTGCCTAACAA
>JAPUDS010000004.1:7602-27085 GCA_027492975.1 Candidatus Saccharimonadota bacterium | reverse complement strand
CAACATTGCTTCTGGTTCTATAACTGAAGATAACTTATCTCCCGACGTCATCACAAAACTAAACACCGACGATACTCGTGCAGGCTACCCCGCGACGAACTCGGATGTCACCGCGAGCGGTGCAGCGCAGGTAAACACCAAGCAAGTGTTCATGTCAGAAACGCGGTACACCAGAAACCTCCCGGTCGCTGGGCCCGAGACCGCACAGGATACGATTCTCTTTCAGACTGGCCCTGTGGGTGTGGGTGCGATTGGTTGCGCAGCGGGGGTTACTCTGAAGGCCCCTGACGGCAGTAGCATTGCTGCGGGCGAGGTTTGGTACATAGAACCCGACACTGTTGCCGTGGTCGAGTCTCTTCTCGGGAAACAAACGTGTGGCTTCTCGCATCGACAAGCAAGCCTCTTTACACACCCTCCGGTAAGGCTCTTTACGCACCTCTCCCCTTGGTCTCTAGTGGGTTCGAGGGCGAAAGTTGGTTCGCCGGGGATGTAACCGCGACCCCTAACTTTACCCATCGATACTCTGGGGAATTACTCGCCACGGTCTATATCCCGGAGTCCGACCTGGTTAACGCGATAATCGGCATTCACGCCGCCTCCGCCTCCGAGGGCCTCCGGATTCAGCCCGCCGATAGCTCCGTACGTATTAATATTTCTGGAGGTATCCCGATCTTCAGCTCTGGCTGGCTGCATATCCCTCCCGGAGAATACGTACAACTTCAGCAGTCGTTCCCGGGGTTTTGGTTCGTAGCCTTCGCCACGTCACCGCTTTACGATCAAGACGGGGTGGCAAGAATCGCCTCAGGACTTCCGATTCCCTTACCCGACACTTGGGGCGCCGACGAGGGCAAGGTGCTGGGTGTCCAAAGTGGAGAGTTTAACTTAGTAAATCCAAATGGGGGTTTCTGGGACATCGACTTTAATGAAGCCCGCGCTGAGGTGTGGGACGACGATCTGGGTTGGGTAGGGGGTGGCTTATATCCCCAGGTTTCGGTTTACACGAATACGACAATTAGCCTGAGCATAGGGGTGGGGGTGGATTCTTCACTGGCAATACCAGAAAACGGGCGAATGACTGTTAGAGTTCTCACCCAGGATTATGGCTTTTGGACTCGGTATTATGGGGCTTTTAATCGGGTATCTGTCGGGACTACCTCCGGAGAGCTTGTGCTCCCAATTGTCGCGACTATTTCGGACTTGGATGGTACACTTGCCTTGATCTTTACGCTACAATTCCCCCCAGAAGAAGACAATTTATCCTGGGTGCAGATCTTTGTCAGTTAAAACCTCCACCGCAGTTGTAGGTTTAACTAATAACGACCCACCGTATTGGTAAAGTGTTGAGTTTCTAAGTATCCGGCCCCAAAACGGGATTCCACGAATCGATCTGTCGAAACTTATGGTTATTAGTACACCCATAACGACTATGTGCAAAAAGAAGTCTTCTTTAACAGAGAAGAAAACGTGCAATATAGAAAATCTGTCGTTTTTCACATCTCCACTTCACGTCTCAAAACTTCTATATTTGTATACTTAATTTAACCGATCGGTTAAATTAAGTATAGAGTTTTTGAGAAGGTTTTCAGGGGTTGGGGGATGCAATTGCAATTTACAATTTGAAAATTCTACAGTTTCTCGTCGCACTTGCTAGTCCTGGCGCGCTTGCAGCGGGTGGGGCAAATAACCACTGTAACAGGGGAAATATTGACAAGATATACCTAAATGTGTTATAATGAAAAGATAGGTCCATGCACCTTGACAGTTCTCTTTGGTGTTTTGTGGGGCGATGTGCAGATACGCGTTTGTCTGTAGACCGCCCTACAAAATAACACTGAAAGGAGGCGCTATGCCTCGATATGAAGCACTGGTTCGAGAGAGCGTGTCTGGCCCTCGGTATCGCGATACCCTCGAGGTATTCAAGCGCATCTGTGCGAAGATCTTCAGCACCAAGACGCGAGAGCTGAAGGAGCAGGATTTCTTCGGTGCGCGTCTCAGGACTGATTGCGACATGCCATACGGGGTCGATATCGTCTTCGTGCTTCACCTGCACGACGACGATGTGCGTCGTCGGCTGAACGAGGATGTTGTGGCTGACTCTATCGTCCGAGAGATGCGGAAACACTCCGATCTCTGTATCAGGGTCTCCCTGGAGTTCGCGCGTATCGGCTGGAGCTTCCTCGCCTCGGAGGCCCACGAGAACGATCTCGAGCGACTGGTGGCTATCCAAGCGCTCGACCTCAGCAGTCGTGATCACGGATAGAACTGTCCAAGCAGGTGGTGCGGCACGCCCTCACCACCTGCGGTTCTCAGAATCAATAACGCGTTTGTTGCGTCTGAAAACTGACATACACTACAATATAGGGACAGATGAATACCGATACACCGCTGCAAAAATTACGAGGCGTCGGGCCGAAAACGGCCGAGCAGTTTGCGGCAGCCGGGCTTCATACAGTACAAGATCTCATCTACTTTTTTCCGCGTGCCTACGAAGACTTTTCGAAGCTGACGACTATCGCGGCTATCCGGCCCGGCAATGTAACGCTGCGCGGTAAGTTTGAAGACATCCGCTCGCGTCGTGTGCGGCGTGGTATGACCGTCACGGAAGCGACGCTCAGTGATGCGACGGGAAAGGTTGCCGTCGTCTGGTTTAACCAGGGGTACCGTGCTCAGCAGATAGCGACAAATAAAGAATTTCTGGTTTCGGGTGAGTTTGGACTGCAACGAAACAAATACCAACTCGTCAGCCCGAGCGTCGAAGCGGTTGATGGTGAGGGTATCAGCGTTGCGCGAATAGTGCCGGTGTATCGGCAAGTTGCAGGTCTAAAAACGCAGCTGGTGCGAAAGGTGCTTGTCGAGCTAAAACCTGCCATCTTGGCGCTTGATGAAACGCTGCCGCCTGAGATCGTTCAGCCGGAAAAACTTATGAGTCACGCCGAAGCTGTCTATGCGCTACACTTTCCGGGTGCTGCGACCGAACTGACTCGGGCCAAAGAACGCCTAGGGTTTGAAGAACTACTCGCGCTGATGACAGCGAGTCTTTTGAACCGGGCGGATAACGACGCACTCGAAAGCCACGTGATTACATTTGACGCGGCGGATGCGAAGGCGTTTGTTGCGAATTTGCCGTTTTCACTCACAACCGCCCAGCGCGTAGCGGCGTGGGAGGCTATACAGAATCTGGGTGCTGAAAAACCCATGAATCGGCTCTTGCAGGGTGATGTCGGATCGGGTAAAACTGTCGTTGCCGGACTGATCGCCTATATTGCGTCTAGAAACGGGTTTCAGACGGCCGTTATGGCGCCGACGGAGCTACTGGCGTCACAGCACGCCGAAACATTGCAGAAGCTGCTCGAACCATTTGAAACAAGTGTTGCGTTGCTCACGGGTTCGGTCAAGGGTAAAGTACGTGCGGCGCTCTATGAAAATATCGCGAATGGCACAGTCGATGTCGTGGTTGGAACGCACGCGCTCATACAAGATACGGTGAGATTTCACACTCTCGGCTTTGTCGTTATCGATGAACAGCATCGGTTTGGCGTTGAGCAACGACAGAAACTGCTGCTCAAGAGCAGTAAGATGCCCCACGTGCTTGCCATGACCGCAACGCCGATCCCGCGGAGTTTGCAGCTGACTATTTATGGTGAGTTGGATATTTCCATACTGAACGAAAAACCAGCGAATCGTTTACCCATAAAAACAGAGATAATTTCGCCGAACTCACGGGCGCAGATGTATGAGAAAGTTGAAGCTGAGATAGAAGCGGGACACCAAGTATATGTTGTCTGCCCGCTAATAGCCGATAGCCGACAGCCGACAGCCGACAGAAGTGAGCAGAAGAGTGTTGAGGCGGAGATAAAGCGGCTCAGACAAGGGCCGTTCAAACACCGGCAGATCGGACTGCTTCACGGTAAATTATCTCCCGCGGATAAGCAGGCGGCTATGCTTGACTTTGCGACTGGCAAAACGGATATTCTCGTCAGTACAACGGTCGTTGAGGTTGGTGTTGATGTGCCGAATGCGACGGTTATCGTCATCGAAGGCGCCGATACGTTCGGTCTTGCGCAGCTTCACCAGCTTCGTGGCCGCGTCGGACGAAGCGAGCTGCAAAGTTACTGCTACCTGGTGCCGAGTACGAGTCGGCAGCCGTCGCGGCGTCTGCGCGAGCTGGAGAAGTCAAATGATGGATTTTACCTCGCTGAAAAAGACCTAGAGCTACGCGGTCCGGGTGAAATCTATGGTCGCGCTCAGCACGGCGACCTGAACCTGCAGATGGCGAACATCGGCGACACAAAACTTACAAAACGCGTCCGCACGGCAGCAGAGTGGCTCGTCAAACACCAGAGTGAACTCAGTCGTTACCCGGCGCTTTCGGCCGAGATCGGCCGTTACCGTCGTCTTACTACGCTGAATTAGGGTATAATAATCAACAAGATGTATTCATTCGGGCCATTGCCCAAAGTTGGAAAGTCTGGACGTATTATCGGTGCGCACCAGAAAATTGACCGTGTCGCACGCCGGCATTTCGAGCGCTACGTTTCGCGCGGCGTGAAGTTTCCAGATATCAAAACTATTCTTCGGTTTGAGGGAATTAACGGTCCGGACGGTATAAAACTGAAAAGCCCGGGTGTTGACGAGCCGTGGCATTTTATCGACCCGAGAGATCCCGGTGACACGGAACTGCGAGACGATATCGCTATGCACCTAAAAAGTCTCGCTGAGGCATTGGGTAAAAATGACCAGGTCAAAGCTGGATTTGAAGCAGCATGGCTCGCACATGCTGTCGTCGATGGGCTCACGCCGGCTCATCACGAACCGTTTGATGAGATCGTTGCTATGCTCCGCGAGGAGTCGGGTGATGCGACGAGCGTCAAAGAAAAAATCATCCTGCCTGGTAATGGCTCAGCGAAACAGTTTGTTAAAAATAACTGGGAATACTGGGGTGCTGGCGGTCTCATGACGACGCATACGATGTTCGAAGCCGGTGTCGCCTCGACGATAAAAACGCTCAAATTTGAAGACGCATACCCAAGTTCCAATGATGTCGTTCGGCTCAAAAAAGATGGATTTATGCCGCTGTTTGACGAAGCGTTACAAGAAGTGTACCAGCTCGATATATATACGGTGTACAAACGACGCGGTTGGACGCGGCGGATTGCTCAGCGGGTTCGACGCGAGCTCATGCCTATCATTATCCGTATGGTTATCCTCGCATGGCTGGCGGCGTACGACGATACGAGGCGCAGAAAAGAGAAGCGCCTGTGAACGTCAGGTTGATTTCCGGACGGTTTGGCGGGCGAAGTATCGCCTGTCCTCCAGGAGAGAGGACGCATCCGATGGGAGAGCGGATTCGCGGCTCGTTGTTCAACATACTTGGAGAGGTGACTGGACGTACGGTACTGGATGCGTTTGCCGGGAGCGGTGCACTGGGGCTTGAAGCTTTGAGCCGCGGAGCAGAGCACGTAACGTTTATTGAGCGTGATAGAGTCGCACAAAAAGTTATTAGTGAAAATATTACAACATTATCGGTTGCGGAACGAGCTAGTCTGGTGCGCACCTCTGTTGCACAATGGGATGAAACGGCCAAGCATGAACAATTTGACCTAATACTGGCCGATCCGCCATACCATGACATTCAGTTATCCACAGTTTCGCGGTTGGTTAGATATTTAAAACCGAACGGGCTTATGGTACTATCATATCCAGGTAGGGAGCAGGCGCCGACCGTTAATGGAGTTGTTGTGGTGGACAATCGTAGTTACGGAGACGCGGCGCTTGCCTTCTACCGCCCTGAGGCCTAGTGGCCTTTTTTGTTTTGTCGAAAATTAGGCGAGTCTACGAACGCAGCGACCGTGAAGATAGGTGACTATAAGGGGTATTGATGAGTCTATAACGCACGTTTAGTGTAGTCATGGCGTGCTGTATATCGTCCGCTGAGTCATTTGCACGCATGCCGACGGCGAAATCATAGTTTTGAGTGAGTAAAGATATGTCTCGCCAGTTTGTGAGGTGCAGTGCAACGTCAGAACCGATGAGAAATGTAAACGTACTATCCGGATATAGCGACTGTAGCTCTGGCAGGGTTTTTTGGACGGTAAACGTGTCTACGGAAAGATCAAGAACGCGAAAAGATGTTCCGTCAAGAGCTGTTTCGAGCTGTGCGATACGTTTGCTGGCGGGGGTAACGGTTGGTTTACCGCGCGGAAAACGTTCGGGCATAAAGATGACAGTACTCAGTTCGCAGGCGAGCATAGCTTCTCTTGCGAAAGTGAGGTGTCCTTCGTGAATAGGGTCGAACGAACCCGAAAAGATGCCAATTTTCTTCATCATGACAGCATGCAGTATAACAGTCCTGTCAAAAAACCGCCTATGCAGGCGGTTTTTCATAATTTCACTGCTGGTGCGGATGAAAGGACTTGAACCTTCACGCCCGAAGGCACTAGCTCCTAAGGCTAGCGTGTCTACCAATTCCACCACATCCGCGTGGTTGCTAGTGAGAATTATTACGTGTTAATTATAGCAGAACTGTAAAAAAGAAAAGACGCGGTCGGTACGCCGCGTCCTTTTGTTTCAGTTACAAACTTACTGCTTCTTGCCGCTGATTGCTTTCCAGATCATCAGGACAATCACTGCGCCGACGACGGCAACCAGTAAACTCCAGGGGTTAAACCCATTGACGCCGCGCCCGCCGAGTAGACCAAACACCCAGCCGCCTACGATGCCGCCGAGCACACCAGCAACGATGTTCCCGAGGAGCCCTTGTGATTTGTTAGTACCGACGAACATTGACGCGATCCATCCCGCTAGACCACCGAGCACGATCCAGCTTATTGGTCCCATTGCATCCATCCCACACCTCCTTATGGTTTAGATTGTACCTACTATTATAACGCATATGCTATGTCCCGGTCGACAAAGGCCGCCTACGGTTGACAGGCGTGGGTGCGGTGCGTGATACTGGTCGTATATGGAAGCAGCGGGAAGGGCACGGCTATATATTGCTACTCTGGAGCGTGCGCAGGGGGCGTACAATAACGCTCAGTCGTCGTACGAAAATCATTCGGGCGGCGCAGGATGTGGCCCGGCGGCGGCCGAAACACAACGGGAGCGGTTCTGGGGCGTTCGCGGGCTGCGAGACCGTACTGCCGTTGAGCTTGCTGTTACGACACTAGCCGTCTCTCAGGCGCTACGCGGTGAAGTTCATGAATGATACCCGCAATGTTCTCGATGAATTCAAAGGGATGTCCCATGAGACTATCGTCCGGACGCTTGATGCTCGTGGTGTCGGTCTCGAAATCGCTATAGAAAACCTCGAGCGTGACTACAACATGGGTACGATCGTTCGCAGCGCCAATGCGTTTGGTGTACGCCACGTTCACGTTGTTGGTCGGCGTCAATGGAACAAGCGCGGGGCTATGATGACGGACAAGTACCTCCACGTGCACTACTATGAAACGAGCAATGAGTTTGCTAAAGCGATGAAAAAAGCTGGCAAGCAACTTGTTGCCGTCGAAAATAACGTAGCGTCTGTGCCGCTTCGTTCTGCGCCGCTACCCGAGAACACAGTGTTGATCTTTGGCTCCGAAGGGGCAGGAATATCCGAAGAACTGCTCTCGTATGCGGGTGCTGTGATGCATATAGAACAGCTTGGGAGTACGCGTAGCTTGAATGTCGGCGTTGCAGCCGGTATCGCTATGTATGAGTGGTCGCGGCAAAACCTATGACGCTTCTGCTTGCAAATCGCACAAAAACCAGCATACTTTACGGGTATGAGTTCAGAAACAGCGGTCGGTCGACCGGTCAATCACTTGTTAGATAAACATACAATCATCGTACGGCCAAATGGCATCTCGTGGCGTGAATGGCAACGTGAAACGGAAGAATGGTTTACCGGGGAGCCAAGTGCTGGCGGCGAGCTCGGTAGACGCCTAGCGGTGGTGCACGCGTTGCGGCGACATATTAGGTATGAGGAGTCTCGCCGTGCTTACGATCCGCCAGCACCAAACCCGGAACGGGGATTTGTAGCCCAGGTATTGGCGGGACTAGGTATACTAACTATCGCAAGACAACGGTGCAATACGCGACTAGTGACGACGTACCGGCTTGTGCGGCAAGATGAAAAAGGTCGAACTAGGTATGTGGGTGATCGGGTGTTTCCTATCTCAACTAGCCTAGCTGATTCGTTTTTGTCGGAGTTTCAAGAAACATCGTCTATACCTACCGCGGCTGAGCCAAACGGGATTTTGTCTGATGTTGTGATTACTGATCCTCAGTTTGAGCCGTACACACCGCCATCACAAGCTGAGCGAGCGCGCAACTTTTGGGCCGGCAATCGCTGAGCAGGACACTCTATATACCTGTTATTTCCTAATCTCTGAGATATTTCTCGTTCTACAGCATTGTAACTTTTGTATACTTATTTTAACCGATCGGTTATTTTAAGTATACAAAATTTCGAAAGGCGATGATGCGGTTTGTGGCTCGTAGTCCGCAGTAATTCGCAACCCATACTCTCTACTTGTACTCCATGGTCTATAAATATACTCTTCTATAATGTCATGGTATTCCGATTCGGTATTCTCCTTCCTCTTAAGGGGGAAGAAGCTGAGATATGAATCGGGAAGTTACTCTCTTTAGTGGACATGGGTCTACTCGATCGCCAGCATGACGGACGTGAGTACCAGGTGGTCGTCAGTGTATACAGCGCCGACCTCCGCGAGACGTTGGATGACATTCATGCCATCATCCACTCTTCGATCTGCGCGTTGAGCGTGAACGCGGCTTCTGCCGGATCTGGAGCGCGCGCGACGCTGCTGGATGCGCTCACCAGGACGAGGTTGTCATCCCGTTTCGCGAACGCTTCAGAGGGGTCGCCTCCTTGTGTTCCGACGCCCGGTACGAGGATGACCATCCCGGCAACGGCCTCTAGCACCTTTTTGAGATGCTTGGGGTAGGTTGCTCCGACGACGAGTCCGGCGCCGCCACCCATCTGCCAGTCCTGCATGACGCGACGTGCGACGTACAGGTACAGGGGCATTTCAACGACCATCATCCCATCGGCTGATCCCTGGGTAGCCACGTACTCGTCATACGAGACGTACACGCTACCCGTCAGCTCGTGTTCGTACACCCGTACGGTGATGTCCTGGAACTGATCCGACCCCGGGTTGGAAGTCTTGCACAGTACGAAGGAGTAGCGGTCCTCGTTGAGGAATGGCATCATGCCCTCTGATCCCAGGTAGGGATGCAGTGTCAGTGCGTTGACACGAAACCGATTTGCCATGGTGACGTAGCCCTTGTTCGTGGCCGCGATGTCGCCCAGCTTGTTGTCGAGGATCACCGGGATGTCCGGGTGGTAGAGCCTGATGTGTTCGATAAGGCGCTCCAGCACCTCGTCGCCCATCGTACCCATCCCTTCGTAGAACGCCCGGTTGGGCTTGAAAGCCGCAGCATAGGGGTTTGTAGCCTCCACGATGCTGACGAGATACTCAACAACATGACCCACGGAGTGCGGGTTATGGAGCGTGCGTCGCTCTTCGGGTGTCGGGTCGAGCCCAACACAGAGGTAGGCTCCCAGTTCGAACCGCCGTTCGATCAGTGCCTTGAAGTTGCCACCCATGACAACTCCTTTCTTGTGACCCAACTCTTTCCAGAGCGGGAGAGAGCCGCCGGGTGTTCAGCAACTTTCTTCCGCTCTGAAAAACCAAATTGTCAAAGTCCACGTGGCAGTATTATTCCAGAGAGAGATAGTATATGCAACCATAATCATCGTTTATGCCGCTTAACCTTGTAATTTCTAGTAAAAAATGCAACAATTATAGCCATTATGGCGTCACTATCCACCCAAAGTTACAAAGGCACTCGCGACTTTTACCCCGCCGAAAAACGCGTTCAAAACTACATCTTCGATGTCTGGCGGCGCGTATCGGAACGTTTTGGCTATGATGAATACGGCGCACCGTTGCTCGAGCCGCTCGATATCTATGCCGCAAAGTCAGGTCAGGAAATCGTGAACGAGCAGACGTATCAGTTTGTTGACCGCGGCGGACGAAATGTTGCCATCCGTCCCGAGATGACCCCGACTATTGCCCGTATGGTTGCTGGGCGCCAGCAGGAACTCGGCTATCCCGCGCGGCTATATAGCATAGCGAATTTTATGCGCTATGAGCGGCCGCAAAAAGGCCGTGAGCGTGAATTTTGGCAGCTCAACACCGATATATTTGGCGTCGATGGCGTCGCGGCTGATGCGGAAATTATCCGGCTGGCCGACACGGTCATGCAGGAGTTTGGCGCCGGGCGCGATATGTATACTATCCGTATCAACAACCGCGATCTTATCAACTTCATGATGGCGCAGTACTTGCGTCTTGACGCCGTGCAGTCGCAGCTGATGATAAAACTGTTCGACCGGAAAAATAAAATCACACCTGAACAGTTCCGCGACCAGGCAGCGGAGATATTTGACAGCGAATATGCCGCCGAAGGCCTGAAAAAAATAGCCAAGCTCGTTGGTGCGACCACTATGGCAGAGCTTCCGCAGGAAATCCTCGGCAGCGAAGCGGTCAAAGAAGTTCAGCAGCTCTTTACGCTACTTGCCGAGGCAAAAATAACCAACGCAAAGTTCGATATAACGCTCATGCGCGGCTTTGACTACTATACGGGTATGGTGTTTGAAGTCTATGACAACCATCCAGATAACAACCGCTCCATGTACGGCGGCGGCCGCTATGACGGGCTGGTAACGCTGTTTGGCGGCGTGCCGACCTCAGTTGTTGGTATGGGTATGGGCGGAACGACCGTCGAAGAATTTTTACGCGGCCATAACCTTTTGCCGGAGCTAACCTCGACGACAGATATCTATATGATCGTTCTTGGTGATGTCCAAAAACAAGCCGAAAAAGTAGCGGACGAGCTTCGTGAAGAAGGAGTAAATGTCGCTGTCGATATCACCGATCGCAAAGTTGACAAACAGATAAAATCCGCCGTGAAGATGCAAATTCCATATCTTATGTTCGTTGGCGAAAAAGAGGTTGAAGACGATGTGTACCGGCTAAAAGACGTAAAAAGCGAAACCGAACTAGCAGTTGGCGTCGCGCGTATCGTTACAACGGTCAAAGACTACCGCAAAGGCCGTTCCGACGACGATTTTTAACGTCCCTGTAGTCTCGCCTAGTCGACATTCATCTGTTACACTGGGTAGCTATGAAACATACTCTGAAGAAATTATCCGACACACAAGTGCTTGTCTCTGTCGCGGCGAGCGAACAGGACCTCATAGAAGCAAAAACAGCAGCGCTGAAACACCTGGTTCGAGACGTAAAAGTTCCTGGGTTCCGAAAAGGGAAAGTTCCGGCAAATGTCGCCGAAAAGCATCTTGACCCGAACGTACTCGGGACAGAGGTGATGGAACATGCTATCAACGCGACTCTCAGCGAGATAGTGACCGTTGAACAGCTTCGAGTGCTTGACCAGCCAAAGATAGAGCTCAAAAAATTCGTGCCGTACACTGAGCTCGAATTTGAAGCAACTATCGACATTATCCCGGCTATAAAACTCGGTAACTACAAAAAGTTAAAGGCAAAAAGAACTGTCAAAGAAGTCGAACAAGCCGATGTTGACGAAGTTATGGAGCGCGTTCTTGTGAGCTTATCTGAGAAAGAAGAAGTAAAGCGTGCGGCGAAGCTGGACGACGAAGTGGTTATAGATTTCGTTGGCAAAAAGGACGGCGAGGCGTTCGACGGCGGCACGAGCCAAGATTACTCGCTTGTGCTCGGGTCCCAGTCGTTCATTCCTGGTTTTGAAGCTGCCATCGTTGGCCACAAAGCGGGCGAGAAGTTCGATGTTCCGCTGACATTTCCGAAAGACTACCACGCCGAGCAGCTAAAGGGCGCGAAGGTGGTGTTTGAGGTGACGCTGAAAAAAGTGACCGAGGTGAAAAAGCCTGAACTGACCGACGAACTGGCAAAAAAAGTCGGTCCGTTTGAAACAGTGAAGGATCTTACAGATGATATTCGTCGTGAACTGGCCGCTCAGAACGAGCGTGTCGCTGACAATGACTACAAAGATGCGCTCATCGGAGAACTCGTCAAATCATCTCACGTGCCTGTTCCTGATATTTTAGTCGAAGATCAGATGAAGAGTTCGCTTCAGGATGCTAAACAGAATCTTATGTACCGCGGTATGACACCGGATGACTATATGGCTCAGATGGGGTACAACGACGAAGCCGACTGGCGTGAAAAAGAGCTCCGGGATATAGCCGTCAAACGCGTGCAGGCGGGACTAACGCTTGCCGAGCTCTCAAAAGTTGAAAACATAGAGGTGACGAAAGAAGAACTCGATGCGAGACACGCGGAGATGCTTGCCCAGTATCCGAACATGAAAGAGCAGCTCGACACCCCTGAAGCACGCGGCGATATCGTCAACCGTCTTGTAACGGAAAAAACCCTTGAACGTCTTGTTGAGCTGAACGACTAACGTCTGGTTGCAAATAGCAACCGTTTGGAGCATACTGCGAATGCGTTAATCCGTTATTCGATGTAGCAAAGTAGCTGCAGAGAGGAAGTTTGACATGGAGAAGCTCTGGTTGATCATCGCGATAGTTTCCGCTGTTGTGATGGTCGTGAGTTTCGTGTTTGCGTTCACGACCAGGGATGAGCTCGCGCGGGCCTTGTTGCTGGTACTCGGTATCGGTGCCTTTGTGGGTACCGTGTGTGCATGGTCTGCCGCCGGATACTGGGGGCTGTCGATGGCTATCTTGTATGTCGGAGCCACGGCTTTCGCCCTGGCAGTCATCCACGGCGCCGCTAGCAGCTCCTCAGCGAGATAGCTAGTTATCGGAACTAACGCCGCCCGTCGAGTCATCGGCGGGCGCGTTCCATTTTATGTTTGTTGCAACTATTGACAAGTATAGTCTTTACGTGCTATAATAAGAAGATACACCTAATTGTTCTTTAAAGTGAAAGTGAGGTGGTCTACGTGAGTGGATCATTGCAACGTCTGCTAATCCTGCTGGCAACTGCGGCCGGACTGGTCGGGGTCGTCTACTGGCGGGCCGTTTGGGCTTGGTGGGCGAGTCTTGGCGGGCTGGAGCAAACCATGGCGTTTGCGATCGGCATTGCCGTACCCCTTGTAGTCCTGATGCACGTTGCTTTTCGGAGCGGGGCAGGCAGGAAACAGCCGTGATAAGTGCGGTTATCTGGTCGTACTCTCTGTCATTTGTCATCACGGCTCTCGGAGCCGTGGCGCTGATGAAAGCTGAGGGTGTCGCAGCCAATGTGCTTATCGTGATCGCCATGCTTGTCATGGCGGCTACGATGTCTTCCTTCGCTCCACCAGCGGGGTACTCTGCGCAGCTGCTGGTCTCAGTCGCGGGCCTCACTGCGTTCGTGACCCTACTCGAGAAAGGAGCCAGACGGCTTCCCAAGACATGAGGAACTTCGGTGTATATGCGCCCCAGGGATAACCCGGGGCGCTCACCATGTCCTAGAGTTTTACGACTAATTAGCACTCGACTTGCACGAGTGCTAATTTTGCTGTAGTATAGAAATTGTTTTATTGGAGGATCTCAACATGAAAAGTTATTTGGTACCAACGGTTGTTGAAAAGAATTATGATGGCGAACGCGCCTACGACATCTACTCACGGCTGCTCAAGGAGCGGATTATATTTTTAGGCGAGGAAGTTAACGAGCATACGGCGAATATCGTGGTAGCGCAGCTGCTACATCTTGCGTACGAAGACCCGAAAAAGGATATCGCACTGTATATCAACAGTCCGGGTGGCAGTGTGTACGATGGTCTGGCGATACTTGACACGATGAATTTTATCAAGCCAGACGTAGCGACGTATGGTATCGGTTTGCAGGCTAGCTTTGGCGCAGTACTCTTAGCTGCTGGTGCCAAGGGGAAACGATATGTGCTGCCAAACGCTCGCGTCATGATGCACCAGCCGCACGGCGGAACACGCGGGCAAGTCACCGATCAGGAAATTTCACTAAAAGAATCTGTCCGCACCAAGGAAATCCTGATAGATATCATGTCGAAAGCAACCGGTCAGAAACCAGCGAAGGTAAAAGCCGACATGGAGCGCGACTTTTGGATGGATGCTAAAGAGGCGGTGGCGTACGGTCTGGCTGACAAAGTTGTTACAAGCGCAAAATAGCCGAAAATGTGATACCATAGCCCTACGAACAGTCTGCGAGAAGAGGTTGAATGTGAAGGAAAAGGAGGGTGAAGTGCCTGTGTTGTGGCGTGATGTCACGGCGCTGCTTCGAAAGTCCGGCGGGTTTGTCGAAGCACTCAGGGCGCTTCCGGCCATGATCCGCAACGAGATCCAGGATCGCCGGATGATCTGGCGTGCTGAACGGAGGTGAAATGAACATCAATCGACTACTGCTCTACGGTCTCGCTACTGCAGCGGTGGCTTACGCCGTTGCGGCTATCGTTGCCTTCTGTGGTGTCCAAGAGAAGCTCAGCTACCAAGAGTGAGCTCTCTGATCCCCGAGTTGTTCGTAGTCCCTTGCAGTGCAAATCAGTTCCGACCGTGTGACGCACACGAACGGATTGCGCTGCAAGGGCGTGTATTATCTACAACATTTGAACTATAAATATTCAGTGGCCGGGTCGTGGAAAGCGCATAGCCTGGTATACTTGTAAGTATGAAAGATACCTACGTCGCAGCATTGCTCGAAGACATGAACGGCAAGATTGACGTTATTGCTGAGGGTGTTATCGGTCTCAATGAGAAAGTGGCGCTCCTTGAGGAACGAGTAGAGAATATCGAAAATCGAGTAATTAACATCGAGGTAAATACGAGTGACTTACAGCAAACCCGGCAAACTGTTGCCGATACAGAACAGGCCGTTGTGAGCCACGAAGCGCGTCTGAAGAAGCTTGAAGTCCAAACAGCATAGTAAAATTCACAACATATTCTTCCTAGAAACTCTTGACAGAAAACGCTTACGCGACTAAAGTAGTGTGTAATGAAGATTGTATAGGCTGGGTATTTCTACACGCACGCCAGATGGCGAGGCGTTTTTGCGTGTATGACCCAAGCTCTAGTGAACTTCGGCGCCAGACGAATTATCACTAACCATAAGAACTGCTAAGGGAGAACAGAGTTTATGGCCAAAACTACTGTCAAGCAGGCTGTCAAGGAACGGGTCTATTTTACTGAAAAAGACGACGTACTTGATTTGCCAAACTTGATCACGCACCAACTTCAATCATGGAAGGAGTTCGTGCAAACGGGACTCGGCGAGATTTTTGCCGAGATCAACCCGATAGAAGACTACACCGGACAGAAACTTGAACTTCGGTTCAAAGAATATCACTTCGAAGAGCCTAAAACGACCGAAGTGTACGCCCGTGAAAACAATATCAGCTACGAAGCACCGCTGAAGGCTGTTGTCGAGCTCACGAACAAAGTGACTGGTGAGGTCAAAGAAAGTGAAATTTACCTGGGTGATTACCCATGGATGACCGAACGCGGCACGTTTGTTATAAACGGTGCCGAGCGCGTCGTTGTCAGCCAGCTTATCCGGTCAGCCGGTATATTCTTTACTGCTGATGCGCATAACGGCCGTAACTACTACGGTGCGAAACTTATCCCTGGCCGTGGCGCCTGGCTTGAGTTCGAGACTGCGGCAAACGGTGCGATGTATGTCAAGATCGATCGCCGCCGCAAGATAGCCGTGACAACACTGCTTCGCGCGTTCGGCTATGGCACTGAAAAAGCTATCAAAGAAGTGTTTAAGGACGTCGATACTGGCGATACGAACTACATCGACGCGACACTTGAAAAAGACCCAAGCAAGGGTACGAACGAAGCGCTCGTCGAAGTGTATCGCCGCCTGCGTCCGGGCGATCTTGTGACGGTTGAAAATGCGCGCGGTATGATCGAGCGCATGTTCTTTGACTTCAAGCGGTTTGACCTCTCCCGTGTCGGCCGCTACAAGATGAACCAGCGGCTCGAAATGAACGTGCCGAACACGGCCGAAAACCGCATCATGCGGACCGACGATCTCGTTGGTATCGTCCGTGAGATCATCCGTCTGAACAACACGCAAGAAGCGCCGGATGATATCGACGCACTGCACAACCGCCGTATCAAACTTGTCGGCGAACTTGTCGGCCGTCAGTTCCGGATCGGTATGCTCCGCATGGATCGTAACGCTAAAGACCGCATGAGCGTCAGTGATATCGAACACGTTACTCCCGGTCAGCTTATCAATGCTCGTCCGGTGGTTGCTGCGGTCCGTGAATTTTTCGCGAGCTCTCAGCTCAGCCAGTTCATGGACCAGACAAATCCGCTCAGTGAACTCTCTCACAAACGACGCCTTAGTTCCATGGGTCCTGGCGGACTCAGCCGTGAACGCGCCGGTTTTGAGGTTCGTGATGCGCACTCGACGCACTACTCCCGCATCGACATTATCGAGACGCCAGAAGGCGGCAACATCGGTCTCGTGCTCAACCTTGCGAGCTATGCGCGCATAAACGAGTACGGATTTATCGAAGCGCCGTACCGAAAAGTTGTTAAAGGTAAGGTGACGGATGAAGTTGAATTCCTCGATGCTGCCCAGGAGGCGAAAGAGATTATCGCTGAGGCTGGCAATCAACTAAACAGCGGTAAATTTGTTGAAGCCCGCGTTTCGGCTCGCAAAAATCTCTTCCCAGCTGAAGTTGACGCGAGCGAAGTGACATACATGGATGCCAGCAAGATGCAAGTCATCGGCACAACGGCAGCGCTCGTGCCGTTCGTTGAGAAAAACCGTATCGACCGCAACTTGACCGGTTCGAACATGCAACGCCAGGCGGTGCCGCTCGTTAAGACGTCGAGCCCGATAGTTGGTACCGGTGTTGAGGGCGATATCGCTCGCAATACATCTCAGCTCGTCGTTGCGGAAGCCGATGGTGAAGTTGTCCGGGCAGATGCCGATGAAGTCCATGTCAAGTACGGTCCAAAAGAGATCAAGATCTACTCTGTTGTCCACTTCGAACAAAGTAACGACGACCGTTCTATCAACCAGAAAGTTCGGGTTGAACGCGGTCAGAAGGTGAAGAAGGGCGACATCCTCATAGAAGGCGCATCGATCGCCGATGGTGAACTCGCTCTTGGGCGCGACCTCGTGGTAGCGTTTATGCCGTGGCAAGGGTATAACATGGATGACTCTATCATTCTGTCGGATCGTCTCGTGAAGGATGATGAACTGACAAGTATCAATATCGACGACTTCATGGTTGAAGTTCGCGAAACGAAGCTTGGTCCGGAAATAGTTACCCGCGACATCCCGAATGTTTCCGAAGAAAGTCTTCGCCATCTCGACGAAAACGGTATCGTTCGTGTCGGTGCAGAAGTCAAACAGGGCGATGTTCTCGTCGGTAAGATTACGCCAAAAGGTGAGCAGGAGCTCAGTTCCGAGGAGCGGTTGCTCCGTGCGATCTTCGGCGAAAAAGCCAAAGATGTCCGCGATACATCGCAGCGCATGGGGAACGGTAAGTATGGCAAGGTCGTTGGCGTTCGCGTCTTTAGCCGCGAGAATGGCCACGAACTGAAGGCTGGCGTACTGATGCAGATACAGATTTTTGTCGCGCAGCTTCGCAAAGTTGCTGTCGGCGACAAGCTGGCGGGTCGTCACGGTAACAAGGGCGTGGTCGCACGTATTTTACCGGTTGAAGACATGCCTTATATGGAAGACGGTACCTCCGTTGATGTTATGCTAAATCCGCTCGGTGTCCCGAGTCGTATGAACCTCGGACAGCTGTTTGAGACACACCTCGGCATGGCTGCGCGTATGCTCGGCTACAAAGTCGCGACGCCGCCATTTAATGGCGTATCGATAGAGACGATCCAGGCTGAGTTGAAGAAGGCTGGTCTGCCGGAAGATGGCAAGGTTCAACTCTATGACGGTCGAACCGGTGAAGCATTCGAGGAAAAGACCGCTGTCGGTAACATGTACATGATCAAACTGCATCATATGATCGCGGATAAGATTCATGCTCGCTCGACCGGTCCGTACACCATGGTGACGCAGCAGCCGCTCGGCGGTAAGGCGCAAAATGGTGGCCAGCGCTTTGGTGAGATGGAAGTCTGGGCGCTTGAAGCGTACGGTGCTGCGACGACACTACAGGAGATGCTGACGATCAAGTCCGACGATGTGTATGGACGCGCAAAAGCCTATGAGGCGATCATCAAGAACGAAGAAATTACTGGTCCGAAGATTCCGGAGAGCTTTAATGTGCTCGTGAAGGAACTGCAAGGTCTCGGGCTTCGTGTTGATCTCGTCGAAGATGCCGAAGTTGTTGATGCCGAGCACGTACTGCTCAGTGACAACGAAAGCTCGGGCGTCACGGCGGATGATATCGCCGACAACGTGGTTGTTGCGGTGGCTGACGATGAAGATGAAGAAACGGTTGGCGATGAAGCTGACGAATTTGGTGCGATCGAACTCGACGAAGGTATGAGTATCGAAACCGCCGAAGAATACCAAACTGATGACGAAAGCGAGGAGGCGTAATATGGCACGACCTGTTCTTTCCAGCGATATCGCGGATTTTGACGCGGTTCGGCTTGCGGTTGCGAGTGCCGAAGATGTCCTGAAATGGAGCTACGGCGAAGTTACCAAACCCGAAACCATCAACTACCGCACGCAAAAACCGGAACGCGATGGTCTGTTCTGTGAACGGATTTTCGGTCCAGTCAAAGATATCAATCCGCACGATGCGAAACTAAAAGGTGTTCGTTCACGCGAAGCCGCTGTCGATAAAAACGGCGAGCTCGTGACGAAGAGTATCGTTCGCCGCGAGCGCATGGGTCATATCCAGCTTGCTGCACCGGTTGCTCACATCTGGTTTATGCGCGGCACACCAAGTGCTATGGCACTACTTCTCGGTGTTCCAGTTCGCATGCTTGAGCGTGTTGCGTATTTTGCGAACTATATCATCATGAGTGTTGACGACGAAAAGCGGATGCAATTTCTCGCCGATGTCGAAGCTGAACTTGAAGCTGGCAAAGCGGCCATAAAAATCCGCTACGAAAAAGCCGCTGAAGGCGAAGGTGTGGACATAAAAGGTCTCGCCGAAGAGCAGTCGAAAGAACTCTCGGAGCTCGAAGAAAACTGCGGCATGAAAAAAGCCCAGCTTGACTCGCTCGTCAAATGCGCTCTCATGAGCGAAAACGACTACCGAAATCTTCCCGACGACTATCAGGATATCGTCGAAGTTGGTATGGGTGGTGAAGCTCTAGCGAAACTGCTCTCGGAAATCAATCTCGACAAGCTTATCGCAGATCTGACCGAAGAGGCCGAGAGCGCCAAGGGCCAACGCAAGAAGAAGATTATCAAGCGCCTCAAAGTACTTGAGGGGATGCAGCGCGCCAGTATCAAACCGGAAAGTATGTGTCTGACGGTTCTGCCGGTTATCCCGCCGGATCTTCGTCCGATGGTACAGCTGACAGGCGGCCGGTTTGCGACAAGCGACCTAAACGA
>JAPUDS010000004.1:0-7502 GCA_027492975.1 Candidatus Saccharimonadota bacterium | reverse complement strand
CTGCTCGGTAAACGCGTCGACTATTCTGGTCGCTCGGTTATCGTGGCGGGTCCAGAGCTCAAGATTCATGAGTGTGGTCTGCCAAAGCAAATGGCACTGGAGCTTTTCAAGCCATTTGTTATCAGCTGGTTGCTTGAAAACGAGTATGCGCATAACATCCGTTCGGCGACTCGTCTTATCGAAGCTGGCGATACCGCGGTGTGGGACGCGCTTGACACGGTTATCGAGGGCAAATACGTTCTCTTGAACCGTGCGCCGTCGCTTCACCGCCTCAGTATCCAGGCATTCCAGCCGCGGCTTATCGAAGGTAAGGCTATCCAGCTGCATCCGCTCGTTTGTAAAGGCTTCAACGCCGACTTCGACGGTGACCAGATGGCTGTTCACTTGCCGCTCAGCGACGAAGCGCAGGCCGAGGCCCGCGAACTCATGAGCGCGACGAACAACCTTCTGAAACCAGCTGACGGTTCGCCTATCCTCAACATTGCTCAGGACATCGTGCTCGGATGCTACTACCTGACGTACAACAAGCCGGCAGCGCAAGCGAAAACGATTCGTCCGTTCGGTTCGGTCGCGGAAGCTGTTATGGCGCGAGAGGCGGGTGTTATCCGCCTTCAGACGCCGATTCGGGTTCCAGCGAAGGGTGTAGTGCGAACGACAACGCTTGGACGCGCTATCTTTAACGAAGCACTTCCCGAAGACTTTGGCTATGTCGAAGACATCATGACGAAGAAGGCGCTCGCGAAAGTTATGGCACAGATTTTTGAGAAGTACGGCAGCGAGCAGACCGCTCGTACCGCTGATGATGTAAAAAATCTCGCCCTCAAATACGCGACCGTTTCGTCACTTTCAACTGGTATGACCGACTATTTCGACTTGCCGGAACTTGCTGATGTGATCGCCGAAGGTGACGGTCGTACAGCGAAGATATCTGATCAGTACGAAGAAGGGCTTATCACGAACGATGAGCGCCGCAACCTGACGATCGAAACCTGGCGTGGTGTCGACAAGAAGATCGACGAGATCCTTGCCGATACCCTAAAGGACGAAGACACGTCTATCGCAGTCATGGTCGCTTCGGGTGCGCGCGGTACGCTGAGTAACATCAAATGGGCGACTGGTATGATCGGTGTTGTCGTTGACGCGACCGGTAAGGAAATTGAGCTGCCGATTCGCTCGAGCTTCAAAAAAGGTCTTTCGACACTGGAAGCATTCGTTGCAACTCGCGGTACGCGCAAAGGTCTTATCGACACAGCACTCAAGACTGCCGACTCCGGCTATCTGACTCGCCGACTCGTCGACGTGAGCCAGGATATTTTCACCGTTGAAGATGAAGATGGCGACGATACCGGCTACACTATTCACCGCAACGAAACTGAAGATACGATGGTTGACTTTGGTGCTCGTCTATATGGCCGATATCTTGCAAAAGATATCCCGGGTCATGCAAAGACCGGCGAACTGATCACGCAAGCGATCGCTGATGCTATCCAGGCTGATGAAAATGTGACAGAGGCAACTATCATGAGTGTTCTGACCGCTACGGCGCTTCGTGGTGTACCACGCAAGAGCTACGGTATGGACCTCGCAACCGGTCAACTCGTCGCCAATGCACAACCAGTTGGCGTTATCGCCGCTCAGTCTGTCGGTGAGCCGGGTACGCAGCTAACGCTCAATACGTTCCACGCTGGTGGTGCCGCCGGTGCCGACATTACCCAAGGTCTCCCGCGTGTTGACGAGTTATTTGAAGCACGTAACCCGAAGGGTGAAGCCTATCTGACCGAAGTATCTGGCATGGTCCAGGTCTGGGAAGACGGTGAGAAATATGTCGTGCAAGTAACACCCGAAAAAGGCCGCGTTGAGCGCTTGAAGCTTGACGGACAAATCGTCCGCGTTGCATCAGGTACTGATGTGATGGCTGGTGATGTGCTCGCAAGCAACGATGACGAATCGCTACCAGTGATCGCTCCATTTGATGGTACGGTTGAAGTGGCCGACGGTGAAGTGATCATCACTTCAGGTGCGGACGCTCCGGTACGGTACGAGATTCCGAATTTCCGTCAGCTGACTGTTTCGGACGGCGACCACGTTGAAGCCGGTGACCGTCTGACGAACGGATCCATCAACCTGCATGATCTGATGCGCCTGAAAGGTGTTGAGGCAACCGAGCGATATATCATCAACGAGATCTTGCGTATTTACGCTGCTCAGGGTGAGCGCGTTGACGCCAAGCACCTCGAAGTGATCGTTCGCCAGATGTTTAGTCGTGTTCAGGTTGAAGAGCCAGGTGATAGCCAGTTTGTGACCGGCGACATCGTCAGCAAGGCTGCCGTTGTTGAAGAAAACCGCGCACTGACGGCTGAGGGTAAAACCCCAGCGCAGTTTACCCAGCTGCTGCTCGGTATCACAAAGGTTTCTATCTGGAGCGACAGCTTCCTTTCGGCGGCGTCATTCCAAGATACGACTCGCGTGCTTATCAATGCTGCTGTTACCGGCCGTATTGACACACTGTACGGTCTGAAAGAAAACGTCATCATCGGTCGTAAGATTCCAGTTGGTACCGGCGCTCGTGGCGCGGAACCGCTGCTTGAAAACGACATCGCTGACGAAGACTTCGACGCGTAGAGCAAAGTGCTCGGGCAAGAAAATAGCCGCCACTACAGGCGGCTGTTTTCTTATACTTGTAGGTCAAGCTTGCTGGTGGTTTGTGTTGAGCATTTTGACTTGTTCTGGTGTCAGTTCGGCGAACCGAAGTGCCGTGATACCAGTCGTATGTTCGTATGCCAGTCTCGCAACAGGGTTGAGGCTGAGCGTATAAAGATCGATACGCGGCTGGCCGTCATCTGGTAGCTGTGGCGCAAACTGAAACCGGAGTGTTGAAGGCGTTGTCTTCTCTCGGTACTCAAGGTAGCTGCGAACGGCGCGACTACCGAGCGGTGTGTTGGTGTGGCGTCGAAGTAGCAGCTGCTCATACAGAACAACTTGTTGCGCATCAAAATGTCCCCGGGTTCCCTGAAAAGTTCTCACGGTAAAAGTATCGTCATGGGCTGTTTCTTGGCTTTCCGGATCAACTGACTGCAGAGTAAACGACTGGCCGGGATGATCAGTGGTATGAAGCTGGAATGTTGCACCTGTCGAAAGGTCGAAAGCGTACTGGGCGAGGCGTCTGGACGGGTCGGTGCTAAAGAGATGAAAATGAAGATGCTCGACTGACTTACTCGGGTTTCCCGGTGTTCGAACATAGAGCTGGATAGTAGGGTCCGCGGCTCTTCGCTCCGTAGCGTAGTCGTGTAATTCCCCGAGGATCTGCCGACCGGCTTCGCTATGGATAGTGTCTGTGTGCTGCCTCGGAACGATCAGCTCATGAGTTGTTACTGCTTTGTCACCCCAAAATTCATAGGGCGCCGAGGCCCCAAAAGCAAAGAGCCGTTCGCCTGAGTGGGTGACAGTATGTCCTTCTTCGGTACAAAAAAGACACTGACCCTGAAGGTTTTTTACGGTCTGCCTAGCGTAGTTTTGACCAGTTATGCTGTTCCGGTAAAATCCCGGACGGATGAGGAGGCCACTATGAATCATAACCTCTGGAGCAGGCTTCATTGTATTAATTATACATCAGAAATGGGGAAAAAGCAAGGGTCGGTATTGACAAGACATCGTATTCTATGATATTATGAAAATAATACATTTGACATGTAAGGAGTTTTATCTATGGCAGCATCTGAAGAATCATTTGGCGAAGGATATCCTGGCACTCACACAAATCAGCCTACCCCCCCCGAAGTGCGCCGCGCCCAGCTTTCGGACGAAATGTTCGAGCGGGAAAACGCGGGCGGTGCGGGTTTTCCTGTCTCTGTCGATAGAACACCAGGGCCGCATCACCATGCAAATCTCACGCCGGAAGAAGAGCTCGCAGAGGCGAATACCACTCTCCAGCGAACCCGAGAGCACGCAACATCGCTAGCGGATACATTCGAAACGGCCGGTTTTCCAGATATAGCTGAGCGTGTCGCTGAACGTGCCGAGGCAAGAGCTGCCGCTGCCGAAAAGCGAGTTCGGATTTTGGCTCGTGGTACATTTCTTATCGACAGTATGTCATAAATCTGCTACAATACATAGTGAGTTTCCTCTTTCGGGGTTTCAAGAGACGTGTACACCTGTTGAAACGCACGAAAGATATGTAGGCGTAAGTCTGCAAAAGTCAAGGAACTGATATCTGATGAAAAAGATTCTATGATATCGGCGGTATTTTTAACGTAAATAAAGGAGCTATAGATGCCAACCATCAACCAACTGGTTCGCAAACCTCGCGCGGTTGCGGGGAAAAAGACGAAATCCCCAGCGCTCGGAAAGACTCTGAACACGCTGAAGGTTCGTTACTACGACCAGAATGCCCCGTTAAAACGCGGCGTTTGTATAAAAGTTACCACTAAAACGCCGAAAAAGCCGAACTCGGCGCTTCGTAAAGTTGCGCGTGTTCGCCTCACGAACGGCCAGGAAGTTTGGGCGTATATCGGCGGCGAGGGCCACAACCTGCAGGAGCATGCTGTCGTGCTCGTGCGCGGCGGCCGCGTGCCGGATCTTCCAGGTGTTCGTTACCATATCGTTCGCGGCGCACTCGACCTTCAAGGTGTCAACAACCGCAAGCAAGGCCGCAGTAAGTACGGTACGAAGAAGGGAGATAAGTAGTCATGCCTCGTAAAGTTACCAAAAAACTACAGCGCCAGTTGCAGCCGGATCGTAAGTATCAGAGCACGCTCGTGCAGCGGTTGATAAACAAGAGTATGCTTGACGGCAAGAAGCTTGTCGCGGAGCGTGCCGTTTACAGCGCGCTTGAGATCGCATCGAAGAAGTTGAGTAGTGAAGAGCCGCTCGAAGTGTTCGAAAAAGCACTGAAAAATATCACACCGAGCTTTGAGGTAAAATCTCGTCGCGTTGGTGGTGCGAACTACCAGATTCCGTTTCCGGTCGCTGGACACCGCGCACACCACTATGCGTTTATGTGGCTTGTTGAAAGTGCTCGAGCTCGCGGCGGTATGCCGTACAACGAACGGCTTGCTGCCGAGATAGTTGATGCCTACAACGAAGCAGGTGCTGCCTTCAAGAAAAAAGAAGACACACATCGTATGGCAGAGGCCAACCGCGCCTTTGCGCACTTTGCTCGCAGCTAGTGCTTCGATGGAGCTATAGGAAATACTCCGTTTTGGCGGAGTATTTTTTAAGTGCGATGTATAGTAAGATGGATAACGAAAGGCGATACAGGAAAATATATGACACAAACTCCGTTACCCCATGAAGCCCAGGAGCAGAAAAGCGCACACCACTCGCGTCGCTATACGTGGTTACACTTGACGCTGCTGAATGTCGTGATTTTTCCGGGGTGGTTGTATGTGTTGCAGACGGTGGCGCCGTGGTTGCTTGAGAGTCTGGATATGGTATTTGCACTCGGTAGAATACTACTGACTATCGGGTCGTTTGTTTCCGCGGTGATCCTCGGTGCGGTGTATATAGTTCGTACGAAAAACGAAGGGCTTCCTGTCTGGAAGCGGTACTTACCCTTGTCTGTTCCTCTTATTATGCTTGGGCTGCTGCTATACGCGGTGAGTGCTTTTCTTGAGTTGCATCCAACATAAATTTACCAGAAAACAAAAAAAGGTCTTGCAAAGCCCTTTTTGTTTATGGTAAAAATAAGTGTAATGAGAGTCAAAACATACATGGAGCTGGGGGACTAACGATGGCGGGCGGCGAGAGGGTATCCATGCCTCGCGCCGACGAACAATCGCTGCGGCAGCTCATCGGTAAATCAACTTTGCTGGTTGAGCGAGACGGTCATGTCTATGTGACAGACAAACTTGAGATTCCTTGTGACGAGTTCGGTTTGCCGCTACGAGAACAATTTGTTAAAGATGTGTTAGCTACGATCGTCGAGCCGCATGTGTGGACCGGTAGCTATGATCTGCATCATCTAGCTTGGAGTCGGGAACGGTTTCGGAGGATCGGTAGTAAAGACCACCCGTCAGTGGGTGTGGAATTTCGGGGTGCGCCGCAAAATAAACTGCGGCTCAACCGACAGTTACATAACTATATCCATGCCAGCACTCACGAACTCAGGATGCTTGATTTTGGGGTTATGTTACAGTTTACCCAGGAAACTACTCGGCTTGTGCAGCTTTACGACACGATTTGCCTTCGGAGTTATGAGGACCGTAGTGACATACCTGAGGATGAAAAAGAAGCCAAGCGACTCGAGAACTTTCGAGCCAAGCTTGAAACGGTAAAACAGGGATGGTTGGGTGTAATGCCGGATGTCGACATACTAAAAACCCTGGACGCCACTGAAGCTCGCGGTGCGCTGCGCGGTATAGCGCGGGTTAAAGGCTTGTCAAATGCTCGAAAGTCGAAGCGGACATTTTTTGCTAGTACAAGCGACAAAATAGCCACATAACATAGTCAAATGACCGGTTCTCTGTTATACTGTGTATCAACTGCCTTGCTCTCTATGGCAAAAATTATTTAACGGTTATAACTAAAGGAAACGAAAGAATCACTATGGCTACGCCAAAAAATGTGTCGCTCGACAAATTTCGAAATATCGGCATTATCGCTCATATCGACGCCGGTAAAACTACAACAACTGAAGGTATCCTCTACCGGACTGGTTTAACGCACAAGATTGGTGAAGTCAAAGGCGATGGCGACGGTGCTACGACTGACTGGATGGAGCAGGAAAAAGAGCGTGGTATCACTATCACATCCGCTGCGGTGACATGTTTTTGGAAAGACCACAAGATTAACATCATCGACACTCCCGGTCACATCGACTTTACGGCTGAGGTCGAACGGTCTCTCCGCGTTCTGGACGGTGCGGTGACGGTTTTTGACGGCAAGATGGGCGTTGAAGCGCAGTCTGAAACTGTTTGGCGCCAGGCCAACAAGTACGGCGTACCGCGTGTTTGCTTTATCAATAAAATCAACCAAACGGGCGGTGATTTCTGGAAGTCGCTTGAGAGTATTCATACACGGCTGAGCCGCAATGCGTTTCCCGTTCATATCCCAATCGGTTTTGAAAAGACTATCAATGGCGTTGTCGATCTGATCGACATGAAAGCTTACACATACGGCGATTACACTGACCACGAGCTGGTGCAGGGTGAGATTCCGGCCGATATGCTTGACAAGTGTCAGAATGCCCGTAGTCTGTTGGTTGAAAATGCCGTTGAGGCTGACGATGATCTCATGATGAAGTTTCTGGAAGACGGCGAAGAAAGCATCACGGTTGATGAGCTGAAGGGCGCGCTACGCAAACGCGTGTTGGCCGGCGACTTCTTCCTGGTGACCGGTGGCGATGGCCGCGGTGTGATCGTTGAAAAACTACTCGACGTGATGGTTGACTACTTACCGAGCCCGCTTGATATCGGTGAAGTGTGGGGCAAGAACCCTAAAACCGGCGAGGAGATTGGCCGTAAACCAGCCGACACGGAGCCTATGAGCGGACTAGCCTTTAAGAT
>JAPUDS010000003.1 GCA_027492975.1 Candidatus Saccharimonadota bacterium | reverse complement strand
TTACATCAACTCAACAGGAGAACTAGCGACCATGACAAGACTACCCACCCCAGGAAGTGACTCTGGTCAATGGGGCCAAATCCTCAACGACTATCTCTCAACTACTCATAAACAAGATGGTACTCTCAAAGATAATGTTGTAGGTAGTGCACAACTGCAAGACAATGCTGTTACGAATGTTGTTATAGCAGATGATTCAGTTACAGAATCTAACCTATCTCCTGAAGTAGTAGACAAACTAAACTCAGCTGGTGTTAGTTCTGTAGCTACACTAACAGGAGATATAACTAGTCCTGACTTAGTTGATGCTTTAGAAACAGACTTACAACTTCGTTATGCTCCGGTGGCTGGGTCTAATTTGACGGCTAGTGGTGTGGATTCTTGGGCGGAGGGACGGGGGACTAAAGCGAACGGATATTATACGCATGCAGAAGGATTTTTTACGAGAACCCTGTCTTCTGCCACCGCTGCACACGCAGAGGGGTATGGGACAGCGGCAAACGGAGAGATGTCTCATGCAGAGGGGAACGAAACAGTCGCAGTCGGAAGGGTATCTCATGCGGAAGGCTACTACACATTTGCTTTTCGTGATTTTGAATCAGCTCGAGGTTATGGTGGCCAGGTGCAACAGTCATTTATTCCCGCGACAAGCGGGGCCGTAAATCAAACAGCCGTAAGATATACTCTCGCTACCGGCGTCATAACCATCCCAATCCATGGAGGTATCACCCGTGGCAAAGTAACCGTCATGACAGAAGATGGAACTATCTCATGGGATATTGTGTTTTCAGCTAATAACAATGCCACTACTTATGCTAGTAGAGCAACTGGAACAGTTTCTATCCTTGCTAGCGTTGGAACAACTGCAACTACTTATGGTTCTTCTGCTATAACGTGGACAGTATCAGGAAACGCTACTGGACAAGTCATCATCACTCCAAGTGCTGCGCCACCTGCACGGCGGGTGTGGTGTGAGTTGTTATCGCTTGAGTAGGTGACTTACAAACTGCCGGCACAGAACCCAGTCTTAAAAAATCCTTATTTAGCAGTAGTGAAAACACGTAATAATGGCAGTAGCAGTGGCAAATTACACTCTATAGCGTTCTGACACGGATGGTGTCAGTGCCGCCCATGACGCCTGGCTGCTGACCGCTCACGAGCACGATGACATTGCCTTCTTTGAGAAGCTCACCGCCAGCCAGTTCTTTCGCGAGTGTATACCCGGCATTTTCCGCGTCAGGACGGTAAAAACTCTTTATGCCGTAAAACAAGCATAGCTGATGCGCAACGCGTCGGTCACTCGTGACGCTGATAATCTCGCGCGACGGACGGTTTGCGGAAATATATGCTGCAGTCGCACCACTTTTTGTCTCGGCAACTATCGCTGCCGCCTTCAAATAGTGAGCGGTTTTTACCGCCGAATGGCTGATGATAGCTGCTGTCGTCAACATATCGTCCGGCGCTGCCAGCGGCTGCACTGGGACATTTTCCTGGGTTGCCAAGATAGTTCGCTTCATGGTTTCGACCGCTTCGAGCGGATACTGCCCCATAGCCGTTTCCTCGCTCATCATGATAGCATCCGCGCCCTGGATAACGGCATTTGCGATATCGCTCACCTCGGCGCGCGTCGCATGCGGACTGTCTGTCATGGTACCAAGCACCTGTGTCGCAACGATACTGACTTTCGCGTACTTCTGGCACAAAGCGATAATCTCGCGCTGAATCGCCGGGACAAGTTCTGGACCGATCTCATATGCAAGATCCCCACGAGCCACCATGATGACATCGCTCGCCGCAACAATCTGTTCAAGTTGCTCTGGGTCAACCGCTGTTTCGGTTTCGACCTTTGAAATGATCTGCGCATTATAGTGTTTCTCCGCAAGATACCCGCGGAGCATTTCAACGTCAGAGGCGTTATGGACAAAACTCAGGGCAACATAGTCAAAATCCTGAGTAGCACCAAAGTCAACGTCCTGCAGATCTTTTGGTGTCATCACGTCACCGGTAAAGTCCGTATCGGGCAAATTTATGCCTTTTTTCGTCATAACGATACCACCGTTCTGTGCCGAAGCTGTCACCGTACGTGTCTCTGGATCTATCGATGTCGCAACGGCTTTTATCTTGCCGTCAAAAATAAACACTCGGTCGCCAACTTTCACTTTTTGGCTTATATCATGCTGTACTGGCAGGATATGCCCTTCATGTTTGGCGCCGTAGCGAAGGTGAATTTCATCACCCTTTTTGATCTGGTAGTGGTTGCCCTCTATTTCACCGAGACGGATCTTTGGACCTTGTAGGTCCTGTAAGATAGCGACCGGTTTATGGAGTTTCCGACTCGCCTTGCGAATATTTTTTATCACTTTCTCCGCCCATTCATACTGAGCTGGTGAAACGTGGCTGAAGTTGATACGCAAACAGTTCACTCCGGTACCGATAAGCTGCTCGATAGTTTCGTATGAGTCAGACGCAGGACCGATAGTCGCAACAATTTTGGTTCGTTTTATAGCTGGTAGGTAGTTGAGGTGAGCAAGTCGTATATTTGTCATAGCGGTTACCCAGTGTACCGCGTTTTCTCTCTTATGGCTAGCCCCTTCAAACGCTTATCTACCAAGTCGATCTTCGGTCTTTTTCAAATCTATAGTAGTTTTTACAACGGTATCCGGCGTCAACGAGATGCTCTGTATACCCTCTTCAACGAGGAAACGTGCAAACTGCGGATAGTCTGACGGCGCCTGACCGCATATACCGACTTTGACACCCTTTTCTTTACCAACACGGATAACCTGCCTGATCATTGCTTTCACCGCCGGGTTATTTTCGTCATAAACGTGCGCAACGGTATGGTTGTCGCGGTCAACACCAAGCGTGAGCTGCGTGAGATCGTTGCTCCCTATAGAAAATCCATCAAACAGTTCGGCAAACTTATCGGCCAGCATGACATTTGACGGAATCTCAACCATCATATACAACTGAAAATGATTTTCACCACGTTTCAATCCGACGCTTGCCATGACATCCTGCACTCTTCTGGCTTCTTCAAGGTCGCGACAGAACGGGATCATACCTTTGACATTCGTCAAACCCATGTCGTTGCGTACTTTTAAGAATGCTCGACACTCAAGTTCAAATGCCGGACGATACGCTTCGCTATAGTACCGACTTGCACCACGCCAACCGATCATCGGATTTTCTTCAACCGGTTCGTACTGCTTGCCGCCGATAAGGTTTGCGTACTCGTTCGTCTTAAAGTCACTAAAGCGCACGATCACATCGTTCGGGTAAAATGCCGCCCCGATGATAGCGATACCTTCGGCTAATTTGTCGATAAAATACTGTACTTTGTCGTCATAGCCCCTGGTCAGTTCGTCTATCGTTGCTCGTGTTTGCTTATCTTGTACTTCATTGAAATGCAGTAAGGCAAGCGGATGAATTTTTATATGGTCGTTGATGATAAATTCTTCACGGGCCAATCCAACACCGTCATTCGGGATAAACGAGTACGCAAAGGCATGCTCTGGCGACCCGACGTTCATCATGATCTTCGTTTTTGGCCGCTCAAGATTTTCTATATCCGTCCGCTCGACATCAAAATCTAGAAGCCCTTCGTAGACATACCCTTCGTCATTGCCCGTACACGCAACCGTGACATCTTGTCCATCGTGGATGATAGTCGATGCATTGCCCGTCCCGACCACACAAGGGATCCCAAGTTCACGCGAGACTATTGCCGCATGGCACGTCCGACCACCTTTATCGGTCACGATAGCGCTCGCTATCTTCATGATAGGCACCCAGTCTGGGTCGGTCATCTCCGTCACGAGCACGTCGCCCGCTTTAAAGTCTTCGATGTCTCTGACGCTCATAATTCGGTTTACTCGTCCGCGGCCAATCTTGTTGCCAACGCTCGTGCCCCGCACCAGCTCATGACCTTCTTCTTTCAGCTTGTATTCTTCTATAACATTCATGTTGCGGCGCGACTGGACGGTTTCGCTCCGAGCCTGGACTATGTACAACTGCCCGTCATCTTCGTCAAGCGCCCACTCGATATCCATCGGATGGCCATAATGCTCCTCGATCTTCATGCCCCAGTCGGCTAGCGTTTTGACTTGGTCGTCGTTTATCGAAAACCGCTCTTGATCACGCACTAGTACCTCAACGTTCTTCGTTTTACTACCAGCAACAGGAATCATCTTGACCTTTTTCGTGCCAAGTTTACGTTTTATGATCGCCATCGTTGGTTTGAAAACAGTAAATTCATCCGGACTGACGTGCCCTTGAACGATGTTTTCGCCGAGACCATAGATCGAGCTAACGACAACCGCATTCTTAAAACCTGATTCTGTGTCGATAGTGAACATAACTCCGGCGCATTCGCTACGAACTGCAACCATCTGCTGGATACCGACAGAAAGTGCAACTTTCATGTGGTTAAAACCGTTTTCAACACGGTAGACGATAGCTCGGTCCGTAAAGAGCGACGCGATGCATTCTTTCGTTGCCTGAACCACGGCCGGAATGCCTTTTATGTTGAGAAATGTTGCCTGTTGGCCGGCAAATGAGGCGTTCGGTAGATCTTCGGCGGTTGCCGACGAACGGATAGCACAGACTAGATCATTTTTTTCATGGCCGCACTTCCGGCACAGCTCCTCGTACCCGCGTTTGACTTCCTCTTCAAAGTCCTCCGGGAACTCCGCTTCAACTATCATGTCGCGAATTTTTGCGCCTCTGTAGGCAAGATCTTTCACGTCACTCACATCCAGCCCGTCAAGCATTTCTTCGATACGCTGGTTTAACCCAGCTTTTTCTAGGAAATAACGGTATGCGTCGGCAGTCGTCGCAACGCCGTTCGGTAAATTTACCCCCTTCGGTTTGAGATGATGATACATCTCGCCTAAAGAAGCATTTTTTCCGCCCACAACCGGAATATCTTCGATAGATAATTCTTCGAAGAACTTGAGGTACTTATACATAACCCACCCTTTGCTAAATTGTTATAGTTTTCTTACCTCTCATAGTACCATAAACGCTTATGTCTCAAAACCCCTAGCTGGCAAGCCACTCTTCGTATGCTTTTTGGACGATCTCCGCTACCTGTTCAAGGTTGTTTATCTCGGTGTCGACAACCAGATCGTAATTTTCGAGAGTGTATGGATTGATCTGGTAGAGGCTCATGTAGCGGCGAGACTCACTGTCGAGACGTTCCTGAAGCTGACCGGCGTAAGCGCGTGTATCGCTCGGAATCTTCTCGCTCTCCATCCGTTCCGGTTCCATGTTTGCGATGATACGCCCCGCCGCAACCTCAAGATCGAGATCGAGAAATACTTTAAATGACTGTGGTATCCAGTGCCAGGCCGTCCGAGAATCTATCACTTTATAGTCATCGTCACGCCCGATCTGCTGTAAACGTTCGTCAACAAGATGATCTATCTCGGCATTCTGTTCGGCATTGCGATTTGCCCTCAAAACATCAAGCCCTTTCTCCTCGCCCAGGGCTCGAAATAAATCACCCGATGAAAAATGTTCATACTCCAGTTTCTGGGCGACAAGTTTTGATGTCGCTGACTTTCCGCTACCCGGTCGACCCGCTATGGTGATGATGTGTTTTTTCTGCATACTCGCTTCTCGTTCTTATGGTTGCTTCTTGATACTTATTTATACCAGATACTCCTAAATACTCCTACGCACCAGAAATCTATTTACAATCTCTCTCTTGGGGCGTATAACCATATATACAATCACGGTAACTGCGGCATATGCCGCGCACAAAGGGGGAGAGTATATGGAAGAGCAAACGAAACACGAGGCACCCAAAACAGCACCAAAACCGCCAAAAAACCCGGAACCGCCAGTCAGCGGTCCGCTTGCTCAGCTCGAGGCATGGCTCTACGATATGCTCGTCCATAAAGCACCGTTCCAACTTCCAAAATCCGCCACAGACTGGATCGTTCAGTATGGACCGTGGATCGCACTCGTCGGGGGCATCCTCGCCGCCATCGTCATCATACCGACCACACTCACCGCACTGAGCCTCACTAGTTATACAACAGCTATGTACGGTGTATATGCAGCAAGCGTCGCAGCCTTTGCACCGATGCTCTATCTTGCGCTCGTTGTACTTGCCCTGCAGCTCGTAATCCTTTTCATCTCTATACCGATGCTTCTCAAGCGTCAGCGCAAAGGTTGGTTACTTGTGTTCTATACCAACCTTGTTAGCCTGGTTTATACGCTTGTCAGCAGCTTCACCTATGGATTCAACTTTGGTACTCTGCTTGGCGGGCTTATCGGTGCGGCTATCGGCTTCTACGTTATCTTCCAGATTCGTTCGTACTATAAGTCATAAAGAAAAGAGCTACCCAAAAACTACCCGCATGAAACGGGTAGTTTTAGTGTTTGATATCATTTGGTGACCTCACGGAGAATCGAACTCCGATTGCCAGGATGAAAACCTGGTGTCCTAACCGTTAGACGATGAGGCCATCAAGTAACATCAAACTAGTCGCATTATAACAGAGAAAAGTACGTAAAAAAAGCTTTCCTTTTGGGAGGTGAGCCCGTATCGGGTAGGAAGCTCCTTGTGAGCGCTTGCCATACCCGATACGGACCCGAGCCAGGTTACTCTCAGATCCAACTGGGGTTTGTCGAAGCTGACGCATCAACGGTTGAATAATAAGAGTGAAGGGTTCCCTTGCGCACCTTGTGGGGACGCTTAGGGGTTGTTCATCAACCAACCGCAGCGAGTTCTCGCTCGATTCGCTGTTCGCGCTTGTCCAGGAAGTCCCGAGCGCACTGGCGAATTGCTTCGCGGAGCGCCGCACGACGAACGTCGTAGGTACCTTCGACACCGATGTCAGACAGGATGTCAGCGATGTTGAGACCCTGGCATCCGGCGTACAGCAGGAGCTGCTCTACCAGGTGCTCAATCTCGAGGGTGATCTTGTCGTTCGCGGGGAAACGGTAGCTGTTCCAGTACTCCTCGGCCTGCGCCACGTCTTTGAACTGAACGTGACACCGAATCGCATTGGTCAACTCCCGGACCTTGTCATCATAGCTCATTAGATGACCACAACCCTTCCGTAACTCACAACCGTGCTTGTTCAAAGAAATTCGCACGTCAGACCACGATGATCTGTAAATGATATACCCGTTATACACCCCTTGACAGGACATGTCAAATATTACAACATTTTGCATGCTATATTTTCTTTATACGCTATATATAGCGTATGGTACGCTACGGGTAGTGTTACCCTCTAACGCGCGGTAACTCGCTAAGCTGGGTCGTGTAACGTTGGCTGCGATAGGCGTGCTTACTCTGCCACCGTGCGCCGCCCTTATCTTCGACTGCATGCCACACCGTTCCGGCTCCATAACGACTATTTAACGCATCGACACTGTCCATCAGCTGTTCGTGGGCAGTCCGGTTGGGTGCCGGCTCGGTCAGGGAGAGCTGCCACGCCTGCCTGTCAACGATATCAAGTAGCGTCACCATAACCTTTTGATACGAAAATCCCGGATCGTATAGCTCGTCGAGCAGTGTAAGTGCAGTCGAAATGATCCGTCCTGTGTCGGCCGTTGCTTCAGGCAGTCGGGCACTTTTCGACACGCTTCGTATCTGCTCATCATGCCGGCTCGTCGTTAGGTAGACGACGATTTTTGAACACACTGACCCCTGTTTGCGAAGTTTTGCTGCCGCCCTAGTCGCAAAGCTTGCCGCAGCGCTCTCCAGCTGATGAAATTCCCGCACTTTATGTCCAAATGCACGGGAAACCATGATACTCTGACGCTTTTCATGCTTATCGCCAAACTGCAAACAACTGACG
This sequence comes from Candidatus Saccharimonadota bacterium, assembly GCA_027492975.1. Taxonomy (GTDB): domain Bacteria; phylum Patescibacteriota; class Saccharimonadia; order Saccharimonadales; family Saccharimonadaceae; genus JAPUDS01. The sequence goes on along the minus strand of JAPUDS010000003.1, from coordinate 19,899 downwards.
CCGCGTAGCTCCTCCACCATCCGCATACCCGCTATATTAAAATACTGCCTCAGCCAACTGTTGCTTGCCGAGATAAGCTGCCAAGCGTTTGTTATGCCCCGTTCACGCAGTTTCGGCGCAGTGCGCCAGCCAATACCCCAGACATCGTCAACCGCCAGTCCTTCGAGAACCTGACGACGAATTTCACCGGTATCTAGAACGGCAATTCCTTCGTGCTTTTTGGCGTAGCTTGTTGCTATTTTCGCAAGGGTTTTTGTCGGGCCTACGCCTATGGAAACTGGAATTCCTACCTCTCTTTGTATCTGTTTTTGTACATTTTTTGCCCATATGGATAAATTTGTTATATGTAGTTCGGAGAGATCCAAAAAACACTCGTCTATGGAGTATACCTCTATGAGCGGTGTTATTTCTTGTAGTAGGCCTACTATCCGCTCTGAGATATCGCCGTAGAGTTCAAAGTTTGCCGAAAAAAGTACCACTCCCTCTGAGCGTACGATGGGCTGGACCTTGAAAAGCGGGATACCCATAGGGATACCGAGCGCCTTTACTTCCGCAGAACGCGAGATGATACATCCATCGTTGTTTGACAAGATAGCAACCGGTTTATTTTCAAGTTCTGGCCGAAATAGTCGTTCGCAGCTTGCAAAAAAGTTGTTGCAGTCTATATGTGCATACATATCACGATACCTTTTGTAGACAGTAGGTAACAACACCCCAGATAGTTATTTCTCCGTCGACGAGCGATCCGTTGAGACGGTACGGCTTTTTGTTATGAAACCGCGTAAGCACAAATTCATCAGCGTAGACCGCTACGACCACCGACCCTTCCGCTAGCTGGAGCGAGCGATCAACAACAAGTATGCTACCGCTTGGCCACAACAGCTCCGGTACTTCGTTTTCAAGATGCCAGAAGAATGTACTCGCCCGCCGCTGTACGACGAGCGAATCCAGGCTGAGACTGCCGAACTTTTCGTCTTCGGCCGCGTTTGGAAATCCGGCATGAAACACAACTCCGCCATCACCTGATCCTTTGCTCATGTATCTCATTGTACTACGAGGCAAGGTTTGCTCGGTCTTCTGGGCGAAGATATACGCTAGTTGTTACTACTATGCTTTGTTGAGGCGAAAGCCAAAGGTCGACCCTTTGCCTTCTTCGCTCTGGAAAAGAATCGCCCCGCCAAGTGCAACGATGACTTTTTTCGCCATAAAAAGGCCTATACCCGTTCCATCGGGGCGCTGTTTGCGAGCATTTGAAGCCCGCGAAAACTTCGCAAACAGTTTGTGCTGCTCAGCCTTCGGTACGCCAATTCCCTGGTCGATAACCTTAAACTCGACCGTCGAAGCAGTATGCGACAAGATAACCGTAATCGTACTACCCGCTGGCGAGTAGTAGATAGCGTTATCGATAAAATTCATCATAACCTGACGGATCTTACTCTCATCGAGTTGCATACTCGGGAAACCGACGGGTTTGTCATACTGCAGCGTTATTTCGCGTGACGAAGCGCTGATACGCAGCTGTTCTATCTCTTCATCGAGCACTTCTGCTAAGTTGACATCCGTCAACTCCACCATAAACTTGCCCGTCTGGATACGTGAAATATTTAAGAAGTCGCTGATAAGGTGTACCATACGCTGCGAACTATTGAATGCCTCCTCGAGTAACTTGCGCTGCTGCGGCGTCACGTCTCCGACATCACCGTCGAGCAACATACTGATATAGCCTTTTATAGTTGTTAGTGGCGTCCGCAGCTGGTGCGAGGTTAGGGAGATGAACTCGTCTTTAGTTTTATCCATAGCCTTTAGTTTCTGGTTACTCTCTCGCAATTCAGCAGTTGCCCGATCCACCTCACCCCGAAGCGAGTCATTAAATGTTTTGATTTTTTCGACATTGAGGGCGTTTTGAATTGCTATAGCAAGCTCTGCATTTATCGCTGTTAAAGTGTGAACATCGCGCTCATTGTACCCCCCTTGCTGCCGTTCACCAAGCCCAAGAAACCCGATAAGTTCTCCGTTATAGCTGAGGGGTATATAGAGAATGATACCAAGCTTTTCGAGTATTTGTCGTACCGATCCGTCACCGATATACTCAACAAGAACAGGACTTTTTTCGCCTGGCATTTTGGCGACAATATCTATGAGAAACGCGTCTATACCCGGTGTCTTCCCATAGTTCGTACTGATAACCCCGTCCTCAAGACGCACAACCATAACGGCCGATTCAGCACTGAGCTCACGAGCAATTTGATACGCCGAGCTGTCGAGCAATTGCTGCAGACCGGTCGCAGACGTCACGAGCTGACTGATAGCATCTGCAAGTCCGCCAACACTATAACTCCCCCGAAATAACAACGCATTCATCATGGTTTCAAAATACGACAACAGAGAACGCCCAAATAGCGCCAACAGCGACATGATGGTTAGTCGAAACATCTCCTGACCACCAGCGGTCAACGCTTCAAACAGAGATGTCGCCTTCATGACATAACCAACGAAATAATACACTCCAAAAAATACCGAGAAAGTCAGGAGAAAAGCGGCTATTTTCGCGGCCGTCACCCGAATATCAAATAAACTATGTCGTATGACAGCAACGGCTATAAATGTCACCATCCAGATCGACCCTAGCGGGCCAATCCATATGAGACTGTAGTTACCGACAAGCGGCAAAAAGAGGTTGAAAAACATACCAAAGATACCCGAGACCGTGATAGCCACCAAAATATATAACGTCCCGATTTTGTCGTTTCGTCTGTTTTCTGTAGCCAAAAAATACCCTCGCCACGCTACTATGATAGCCGCTATAAAATAACTGACGAAATATACCGCATATGCTATATACACCCCCCGCACAAGCTCAACTGACGGTGATGGCTGAAGCGTGATGTCACCAATAAGACCCCCGGGGGAAACAATAAACCCGAGAATTACTAGAAACGGAATCGAAGCCAGCAGGAGGACGGCTAACGAAATCTTCCGCATAACATACTCGGTGACAAATAGCACTAATGAGTACGCTATAAGTGCCGCTGCAATATAGTACAGTTTCACATACCATAACGCCATATCCGCAGAGGTCGACAAGTAGAATAATCCAATCCCAAAGCTCCAAAGAGCTACGGCTATGTTAAATACCATAAATAAAAATACTTGCCGGTTGCGGCGATTTCCGACAAACAGCGAGATACCGAATACGATATTGACGATAGCTAAGATAATCAAGCAGATTGCGATAACCGTAAGCATAACTAACTCAAGTATATATTGTTTTAGGCTACGACACTAATGCCTTATGGCCAAGCGGACGAGTTGTAACGCATGAACCAAGTGGTTTTTTGATCTCGATACACGCATAGACATGGTCATCCGGTATATACATCGTGACATCTCCGGACTGTACCGCTACATCGCGAGCGATCGACGCCATCTCTGCTCTGCTGCGTGGCCGGACACCCGGCCACTCGATAACTTTCTGATGAAAGTGTAGCGCTGGATGCTCATCAAGCATATTACCAAATATCAGTGCCCCGCCGGGTCGTACGAGACCAAATGATTTTTTCAGAAACGCGCGAAGCAGCCTTTCGTCAAAGTATTCGGCGATACCAAGCGCGTTACCGATATCAAAGCTCGCAGCCGGCAACTTCGGATGATCGTCACGCGCCAGCGTAAACTCCCGAATGATATCCATCGGTGCTGTCTGATACTGCGACATCGTCCCCGTCTCCGCCGCCACGCGACCGACATGCTTCAACGCACGCTCGTCATTATCGACAACGAGTACCTGGGGTTGATGAACCATCCGCGCTACCGCATCGGACTCCGGAACTGCCGCACCCCCCCCGAGACTTACTACTGTTTTAGCAACGCCATCATAGCTCCCAAGAAGCCACGCAAACAATCCGCCGCGTTTACGAATAGCAACCGCATCTTGCCCATATAAAAAGAGTTGTTTCGCTAGCTCGTCAACCGGAGTTCCATCAAGCATCGTTGGGGCAAGTGGTCTCTGTAGTGGGTACAGCGCCAGTGCGGTCGTCATATATTCTTTCCACCGACGCACTGTTGCGCTGCTGTCGAGAAGCTCTCGACCTATCAATACGCCCTGTTCTGCCTCCCGTGGGTCGTCGCTCCGCAGCTGTTTTTCGATCGACTGGATGGCAGTCTGAATAGTCGTAAAATCAGCTAACTCCTCCTCTGTTTTCGGCTCATAAATATCGTGTATTTTTACATGACGAACAGTGACGCCTTCCGCCCTTTCTTCGCGTAACACATCAACTGCCGGCCAATGTTTCGCAGACGCATCACATAGCTGCTCGCCACTTGCGTAACGAACGCCATCAGAGCCAGTCTCAACGAGTGTCGGCGTATCTATTTTCATTATAACATGCTCTAAAATATTTGTCAATATTTATATTAAATGCTATGCTAATTCAGTATATGACAAAAATCGCCATCATTGAAGACGACCCTGTTATCCGGCAAATGTATCTTATGAAGTTTGAGGCCGCCGGTTTTACAGTAGGAACGGCCGAAAACGGCAAAGAAGGCGTGGGTCTCGTTGAAAAATTTACCCCTGATATCATACTACTTGATGTCAGTATGCCTGTTATGAGCGGCGATGAAGCGCTGGCGGCTATCCGACACGAAGCCTGGGGTAAAGATATACCCGTCATGATCCTCACCAATCTCGGCGAAGAAGAAGCGCCAAAAACACTTCGAAGCCTCGGTATTCTCAGTTATATCGTCAAAGCCGAACTCACACCACGCCAGGTCGTTGACCGCGTCAAGAAGGCGCTTGGTCTTTCGTAGTTGCCCGAGCAGCACGAATTACGTTATCGAACAGTGCTGTCACCGTCAGTGGTCCAACGCCGCCTTTTTCAGGCGTGATGGTTATATCTTTTCGCTCACGAACACCCGGAGCGACATCGCCAACGATCTTACCGTCTTCCGAAGCAGTCGCGGCATCGACAACAACTACCCCGGGACGAAGCATATCCGCCGTGATAAGTCCTGGCTTTCCGGCCGCACTCACAATTATATCTGCTTTTTTTACAACACTTGCAAGATTGTCTACTGACCGATCGGCAATTTCGACGTCATAACCGGAGTTTAACCACATCTTCGCAAGCGGTGCGCCGACAAGCCGACCATTGCCGACAACAAGGATATGCTTGCCATCTAGCTCAACATTGTACCCGCCGAGCAACCAGTTGATCGCCATCGGGGTTGCAGCATCGAGTACCGCATGTACGCCAAGCGCGTCGACATCTTTTTCTGGCGCAACAGCATTTACCAGCTCATCGGTCCGAGAAATATCGTTTAGCGGAAGCTGCACTATGATTCCGTGCACGGAATCATCCTGGTTGAGTTCATCGATGTACTTCAATGCCTCATTCTCATCCACTGCACGGTGATCATCGACCGCTATAAGAATATCTTCACCATACTGCTGTTTTTTGCGGACATACGTCAAGATAACCGGGTTGTCTGTCGTACGAACGATAGCAAGTTTCGGAAATGTTTTGTAACTTTGGCGAAGATTTCTCACTTGCTTCGCCTGGCGTTCTTGTATATAACCAGCAAGTTCCAGACCATTCAGTAGTTTCATGTTCAACCAGTTTAACAGAGAAAATGTCAGGTTAAAAGACCGGCCAAACGCTGCACAGCGGGCCGCAGGGCGGAAACAAGATACAAGGAACCTGTCACGATAACATAATTTGTATCGCTCGCAAGCGCTTCTTGGAGTGCGTTTTCAGATCGCTCGACTAGCGCGTCTTCCGGCCGCGCATATTCGGAAAGCGTCACGAGGTCGACACTGCGACGCACAACATCCCCATGTAGAGTAAATGTTGTGTAGATGATTTTTGTTGCGTAATTTGCAAGTAACTGGGTACACTCAACGACTTTTTTCTTTGGTGCCTCGGAGATCGCGGCTATAACAACGGCAGGCTGCATCTGTCGCTCCTTCAAGACACTGAGAAGCGCTTCGAGTTTCTGGGGGTTGTGTGCTCCGTCAAGCAAAATTGTCTTTTCGCCTGCGACATACGCCTCAAACCGACCAGGAACAGTGATGCTTTGCGCCAGCTGTTCGGTATCACCTGCAAGCTGTAGCCCATCTCGCTTGGCGACATACCGAGCAGCGGTGAGTGCGAGGTGAAAATTGTGCTGTTGGAACGACGGAACCGGGCTCGAATGATCTTCTTCCGGCCGTACCACTGCGAGCGAGGCGCGTTTCTTCTGTGCCTCCGCTGCAATAACAGCCACCACTTCAGGTGCTTGCTCAACCGTAAAAACGGCATTGTTCTGCTGGATGATACCGGCTTTTTCACCAGCAATTTCCGTGAGACTCTCGCCCAGGATTTCCGTATGATCGTACCCCACCGAATTTATAACACACACTTTATCGTTGCGGTAAATCGTATTCGTGGCATCATACCTCCCACCCAGACCAACCTCGACAACCGCATAGTCGACAGCTTCTTTTTTGAACACCCAGTAGGCAAATGCGACCATAATTTCAAAATACGTTGGACGCGGATCAAGGCCAGACACTAGTGGGTAAAACTCGTTAAAATATTCCACAAACTGCGGCTCTGAGATCGGTTGACTACCTATCTGCACTCGTTCGCATATCGTTTGTATGTGCGGCGACACGGTCAGCCCAACTTTCGCACCGGTTGATTCGAGTAAAGCCCTTACGAAGTATGCTGTCGAAGTTTTACCAGAGGTACCGGCAACATGAACGACCTTCAGGTCATTTTGCGGATTGCCAGCGCATTCAAGAAGCCGTCGGACACGCTCCAACTTGTAGTCAGCGCCACTCATGCGATTTGGTACATACGTCAGGAGCCACGTCTGGATATCCAGGGCAGTTTTCATATTCTTCACGAGCTCAATTATACTAGAGCTATGCTCATAGACCCGTACCAGTTTCAGTCAGTCCGTGTGGAAAACGTCGTCCGCGAGGCAAGCGACGCTGTCAGTGTCCGCTTGACACTGCCCAAACACTACGACTTCACACCAGGCCAACATGCGGTAGTACGCGTACCGATGCCAGACGGCAGCCATCTCATCAGGCAGTATTCATTTGCAGCACCTGTCAGTACCGGTGAACTATGGCTAACAGTTGTCCGCGAACCAGGCGGCCAAGTTTCGGGTTGGTTTGTTGACACGGCAAAAACCGGAGACGCTGTTGAAATATCTCATCCGTTCACGGGACCACTCGTGCATAAAAATCCATATGGTGAAATATGTATAATAGCCGGCGGAAGCGGCATCGCGCCGCTCATGGCGTTTGTTCGTGAGCTGCGAAGTAAACAAAAATCATTTACGCTACTCTACAGTACCAGGACGAATGAATTCTGTTTTGAGCGCGAGCTCTCCCCTCTGGCGGGCGAAGACATCACCGTGCGCTTGACGGATGTGTCGCCACGGCTAACACAGGAAGATATCTCGAGCAGAATCTCGAAAGATATGTCTGTTTTTATCTGCGGTTCACGTTCGTTTGTTCTTACTATGAGAGACTACTGCAAAGACAGTATCCCGCCGGAACAGCTGCATAGCGAGGCATTTACTCTGGAATAACACCGCACGCAGAAAGTCGAGAGATTCGAATCCCGTGCTAGCCAGAATAAAATACCCGTCCTGGAGGATGGGTATTTTATTCTGGAGGGCCAGGAGAGACTTGAACTCTCGACACCCTGCTTAAGAGGCAGGTGCTCTAACCAGCTGAGCTACTGGCCCGTATTTGGGAAGAGCATAGAAATTTTAACAAAATACCTCTGTTTTTGCAAGGAGAATAGTATGATACACTAAAACTATGAAACATAGGTCGAAGCGAGGTGGGTCCAAGCGACCACTTGTCATTATCACCTTGATTATCCTTATTGGAATTGTACTGTTGGTCGGTCAGATGACCGGAGTGCTCCGTCTCGGCATGCGAGAGGTGAAGAGTTTTAAAGCAGACGGTGTCTGCACAGACACTTCTACTAGCCCCGCCTGCGGGTTTTGCCCCGGCGACGTCTCCGACGGGCGCTGTTTTGTACGTTACGGCGAACTGAGCGAATACAAGTAGAATCCCGAAAACACTCCCCACTCCCCGCATTCGCCAAATCGCCAACTATGATGTTTGCTCTTATTTGGCTTTTTGCAGGTGCAAAAAATGCGGAGTCGGGGGAGGTTTTCGAGATTCTAAATACTTTATAACTGATCTTTTTTGCTCGAAATAAAAGAGCTCCACTGGCGAATCATGCGAAGTATACTTTTAAGCGGCAGTTCGATAACCATGTCGAGGATCATCGAGACAAAATTGACCTGTGCGTATTTTTCACTCATCCAGCGACCAACAACTACAAAGGGCATATAGAGGAAATCACGCAGTACTGTTAGGCTGTTCTGCTGACTATCAACTGCTTCAACTTCACGAATCATACGGCTCAGACGGAAACCGAGGAAACTCGCGCCAGAGAGGAAGATAAAGAAGACGATGAGATGCGGGATGGCGAACGCAAAATACGTCATGAGCAGCCAGCCGACGCCTGAGAAGACGATAAGGAAGATAAGAGCGTAGATGAAGTTGTAGGCCGCTCCAAACGTACTCTGCGATACCCTGCTGATTTGACGCGAAGCGGTCCCGTACAGCATTTCGTCGGCCTGGGCGACAAGCCGAATCGTGTTTGCCTGTGGTGGCGTTGTTAGTGTGGCGCGAAGAAGCACCATATACACCGGCGGAAGGAAAAGATTGATAAGTAACGGCTCCCATGCCACACCGCCCATAACAACATAGTCGTACGGTATTTCTATGGCGATACCGATAAGAACTTTAGTGATAATGAGGAAGATTACACTTTTAACAATACCTCTGTTGATTCGCTGATTTATCGACTTATACTCAGCAAGTACCTGTTCCTCATAGGCACTCAGAAACCGAGTTTTGCGGGGTAGCAACTCTGGCAAGTTCGTACCCGACTCCAGCATACGGACAAGAATACGTAGCGGCGCACCCTGCCGATCAACATAGCGTGTTACTTTTTCGGTCGTTTCGGAGTCAAACAGGCGGTTGATCTCGGCATTGACATTGCAGTAGCCGGCAAAATCAGCTGGCGACTGGTTATAACGACGAAGCAGTGCAGCCCGAACTATAGCGTGGTCTGATTTTATGAGCGCACGGTGCACGGCAACATAAAGGGCCGGTTCGATATCGGCCGGACTGATACCGCCAAATAGCGCGGCAAAATCGGTTGTCTTTTTAAAATGATCGAAAGCAAACTGTACGAACGCTTCTTTTGCAGACGTATCGCGAAACAGACGCGCCACTTCGACCGACAACACGTCTATCGCCCATGTATCACCGCGGCTACTTCCTACCGTTCGTGATGTTTGTATCTGTGTATAGATATGATGGTAGACGGACGCGAGACGGTTTACCTCGCGAACCGTCGCCTCTGTTACGGAATCATTTGGCAGATACTCGGCAAACGTCAGTTCCGTCACAAGTTCATCGGCGCTCGCAGCAATAAATTCGGCCGACTGAGTAAAAAACATCCGCTTATAGAACCGGCGGATGGCTTTTTGCAGCAGGAGATGCTCGTCGGCATACTCCGCTGCGTTGCGTAGTTGTTCGTATGCGGCCGTAACAAGGCCGCCTGCACCGACAACATGAACTTTATCGGCACGTTCGTCGGCTTCCCGCTTTTTTCCAGCACGCCCACGGACTTCTTCGAGTACGCGCGCAAAACGCTGGCCTAGGGTGTTGAGTTCTTTCATAAGGTTTCGTGCTTAAGTATAGCAGTTTTCACGATTTCTTTCCTCAGCCATAGTTTCCCGGCATCGGCTAGCCCCTCATGAAACTGAGCACCAAGAATAGTACTGGCCCACATAGTAACCTTTTTGTTTGAACTGAGGAAAAAGCTGCGACCATCACCGATACTCACCACGTTAACAAACCAATCATTCGATTTGTTCATCATAGTTTTTTCGATAACTTCTCGATATCCTTGAACTGCTCGCCGGCCGTCCCATATAACCAGCTGACCGAACGCGACTCTATCTGACTCGAGATGTTTGAGCGTCATGATTTTTGTGTCATTTATCAGTGCTTTGCTGATATCGGCAAAAATTGACAGCTCGCGTTCTTCAAAATAACGCCGGGACCAATCATCCGGCAAATTTGCTTTCATGAGAAGTTCCCTGTACGCATGGTGATCCCGCTCGGTCGTCACGCCCGCCTGAAAATTAAGCGTGTTGTCGAGAATTCCCGAAACAAGCAGCCGGGCACTTAGCTCGCTCATTTGATCGAACAGTCCAGCCTCTACCCATTTTTCGTACACCTGTGTGCACGCAGCACCGATAAATTCGATATCTGCTCTTTTTCCTATCTTTTCTTCCCAGAATTTCTCGTACCCGACATGGTGATCGATCACCTCCTCCACCCTGTCAATGTCGACTATCTTTTCAAGAAATTCCGGCTCGGAAACATCGATAAGTACGAATGTATCGTGCGGTGATAGCTCATAGCTAGCGGCAAACGAAGCACCCCATGACCGAATAGTCTGCGTGATACTTTCATTCATTTCTGCGGAACTAAACGCAACCGCCTCAACTCCCTGAAGGTTTAGTAGCTCAGCATATGCGACACAGCCTGCGTAGGCGTCTATATCAAGAAAACTCAGGCCGGAAGTAACGATTTTCATTGTCGTCAAATATACCTTTCCCCTAAGAGCACCTTTCTGAAACGACCTGGTACCCCGCACAGGAATCGAACCTGCAACCTTTGGTACCGGAAACCAACGCTCTATCCAATTGAGCTAACGGGGCAAATTATTATAACGAAAGGAACTAAGCTAATGGGACAGATAAACTTGGTACGCCCGGCAAGACTCGAACTTGCGACCAACTGGTTCGAAGCCAGCTACTCTAATCCACTGAGCTACGGGCGCTCGTCGGAGACAAATCATATTATAACAGATACAAAACGTGTATACTATCATTTATGAAAACGTTGCTAAACGAACCACTCGCACCATACACATCACTCCGTGTTGGTGGACCGGCCGAAAAATTAGTCATAGTCGAAACATATGACGACATGGTAGGGGCCTTGCAAACCGCAGAAACACGCCCATGGCTGCTCGGATTTGGCTGCAATGTTCTCGTCAGCGATGCCGGTCTACCTGGCACAACCCTCATGTGGCGCGGCGGCCAAGTAACCGTAGACGGCAATGAGGTGATCGCCGACGCTGGTATGTGGTGGGATGATGTTGTACAAACCGCCATAGAGCATGGGCTATGGGGACTAGAACTCCTCAGTCAAATCCCAAGCAGTACCGGTGGCGCCGTTTTTGGCAATATCGCAGCCTACGGCGGTCAGGTATCCGATACGCTGATATGGGTCGAGATATACGACACCAAGACCGGTAAGATACAGCGGCACGATGCGGACGATTTTGAGTTTAAGTATCGACACAGTTCGCTGCAAAGCGAACCAGAACGCGTCATCGTGCGCGTCGGGTTTGATCTAAAAACTACTCCCGTGCACGACTTACGTTACGAGTCAGCACTCACTATCGCTGGAGAAAAAGGACTTGACCCGAACGATCTGAAACAGCGACGGGAGATCGTCGCTGAAACCAGACGACATGTCGGCTCCCTCTACGACCCGAACGATCCCAACCCAGAACGCACCGCCGGTTCATTCTTCAAAAACCCCATGGTAGATTTTGAACAAGCAAAAGAGCTCGCACAGTTCGACGAAAGCGGCAAAACACTAGAACGTATACTCGAACAGAGTAAAATCCATGGCGGATCCACACAGCGCGCCTCGGCCGCCCACGTTTTACTTGCCGCAGGTTTCAAGCGTGGACAGCGCTGGGAAAACGTCATGCTTCACCCTTCACACGTACTAAAAGTTGCCACCCTACCAGGCGCAACAGCCCAAGAAGTCTATGCTGTAGTACGCGAAATCCAAGAAACCGTACAAACAAAGCTAGGCATCGAACTCGAACCCGAGGTTCGTTTCCTTGGTGATTTTTCGTCTAATTAGCTAGTTTCAGCTCTCTTGTATTACAATAAATAACGGTTATGTTTGTGATAAACATGGCAGACAAAAAGCACACAGCTGGATTTTCGATAATCGAGCTCTTGATTGTTATGGCCGTTATCGCTATTCTCTCTGGTCTCACGATAGGTATCGTCAATTCGTACCGCTTCAGCGGCAGAGACGCCGAACGGGTATCGGATGCCGAATCTATAGCGCGGTCGTTCGAGATCAGCTACTTGCGAGACGCAACAGCGAGTGGCCCGAGCTACCCGACAACCCAAAAAGCGACTACGACGTCAGGATATAGCAGCTTGTTTAAGGGACAAAGTCTCGACGCAACAAAAGCACCGGGAACAAACGTCGCGACCAGTATAGTCGCAGCAACCTCGACAACGCAGCCGCAAGCACCAACAAAGGACCAGTATATCTATCTGCCATTTACGGCAAACGGAACTCTGTGCAACGGCTCAGCGCTATGTGTCCGATTTTTACTATACTACCGTCTGGAAAGTGATAACACGGTGCATGCCGTAGAGAGTATTCACCAGCAATGAAATCGTCATCAGGAAAGTCAGGCTTTACTATCGTTGAACTCATCGTCACGATAGTTGTTGCTGGGATATTCATAACGATTATAAGCAATATGAGTGGATATGTTGTAAATACAGCTACAAGTGCCCATAGAACAGAGGCTGCAAGCAATCTTGCCTACAACAACCTACGCATCTACGCAAACGGCGGGTCGCCTATAGAATGGTTTACGTGTAACGGCGACGACACATCAGACTCAAATGCTTCCTTCCCCTTTACTGACGGCAAACGATACCCGACGACCGCCGGACAGGTCCTTATAAACACGACTTCCACGACATCGGTTAACAAACTCCCTCCGCCTGTCATCCAAAAAGTAACCGCTGTTGCGCCGTATGGCTGCGGCAACAACGTCGTCAGTGGTGCGACAGCGCCCTCAACAATGCCTGTTCGCGTCGTATCAACCGTAACCTACGGCTCGCCAGCAAGGAGTATCGTCCATGCGACATACGTTGGCTACTAGATCATCCAAAAAAGCGGCCGGTTTTACCATCGTCGAGCTCTTGCTTGCTATCATCCTCAGTGGCGTCATCATAACCATTTTTGTATCAACACTCATGTCCATGATGCGAACAGCCACCATACAAAAAACCCAACTTGAGTTAAGCCAGAAAAATCAAATCGCGCTCGATACGATAGAACGTGACATCCGAGTAGCTCTCGCCTTCGATACCTCACCGGCCTTCGCAGCTTTTACCGACAGTTACGGGCCAAATAACATAGATAACACCTGGTCGGGTACATGGTCGTATAAGGGGAGCGACGCAAACCACCGCGTCCTTATTTTGCGGCAAAGCGCAACAACGACCAACCCACTTGCAAGATCTCGCTCGCCAGTGTATGTTCAAGGCAGCCTCGTCAATCCATACGCAGAGCAAAACGCCAGTCTCAACTGCACTGCGTACAATTCCAGTACCGCCCCGACCGGAACGCTTTCGTACAACCCGCCGCTCCCCTACTACATCATTTATTTTGTTCGCGACAACAAACTCTACCGTCGAATACTGACCGACGCCCAAACCACGCTATGCGCCAGCAGTGTCCAGTACCAGAAACAATCTTGTCCAAAGGCCGATACCACCCCCCACGCAAACTGCCGAGCATACGACGAGCTCATCGCTGAAAATGTTGCCAGTTTCAGTGTTGCGTACAACACCATTACCTACAACAGCGCAGGACAGGCCACCGTAGTCGATAGCGGAGCATACGCCGTATCAGACCCAGATGCCCTCGCGGAGACCAGTAACGTCCTTGTCACGCTCAAACTCCAAAAAATAGTCAGCGGAGCCGATACGAACACAACTTTATCAGTAAGGGTAAGTCGGGCAAATTAGATGAAACAGCATATATCAAACGAGCAGGGTTTTGCGATGCCGGTCATCCTTATCACCGCTATGTCGATAGTAATTCTCATGCTGGCACTCTCGCAGGCTATCATGTCGATGCGAAACGCTATAAACTTTTCGTACTACAGCCAGCTCGCCGAAGAGTCCGCCGAAGCCGGCACTATCTACACAAAGGCATGTCTGGACATAAACAACCGCTCTCAAACATGGACGGCTGCAAACCCGTTGACACAGAGCAGTGACTGCAACGGTAGCCCAAATACATTTGCCGCCAGCACGATCAACGGCGTCAACGCCTCGATTCCTATCCGATTTACTGTCGGCAATATCGGCCTAACTCCGAGTAGTGTCGATATTTCCGCGACCGGTTCGGCGACTATGCCAGGTGCAAGCAGCGCCATCACCGGAACAGTTAACCGATCTATCACCTGGCAAACGAACCTCGTAGCGGCAAAATCTGCTAGTGGCGCTTATAGGACATGTGGTGTTTTGAGCGGTGCCGTCTACTGTTGGGGTAGAAATGCCGCCGGACAGCTCGGCAACGGAGCTCACTCCGCAGGCGCAACGCAACCAGACACTGCAGATCCGGCAGTTGATTCGTCGATACCCGTAAAAGTTGTCCGCGAACCTGGAGTACTTGCCGGTAAAAACGTTGTCGATATGTTTGCGGCCGCATACCATAACTGCGCACTCACAAGTGAGGGCAAAGTGTATTGCTGGGGATATAACGCCAACGGCCAGCTCGGTACAGGGGATACAGCAAACCGCGACAAGCCTGTAGAAGTAAAAGGTGCGCTAGAAGGCAAGGTTGTAACTTCTGTCGGAGGTTCATACTATACATCATGCGCGGTAGCGGAAGGAAAAATTTATTGCTGGGGCAACAGCACCTACGGAACGGCTGGAACGGGTAGTTCGGTAACCTCTATCACCACCCCGACGCTCGTCCAGGCAAATGTAACAGGAGGACTCAGCAGTACCTATACCGCTACAAAACTATCTGGATCAGGTAGTATGTCCTACACTATGTGCGCCATCGCAGACGGTAAAGCATACTGCTGGGGACGAAATAGGTACGGTGAAGTTGGAGACAACAGTACGACCGTTCGTTACCAACCTCGTGCAGTCACTGCTACGAGCGGACTACTGGGCGGCAAGACTGTTACCGATATTACATCAGATGGAGATGAGAGCAGCAGTACGGTCCATTCCTGCGCTGTGGCTGATAGTAAAGCATACTGCTGGGGAGATAACGGCAGCGGTGTTCTTGGCAACAACAGCACAACCGACTCGAAAGTACCTGTCGCAGTCAATGTAAGCGGCGTCCTCTCCGGCAAAACGATAACCCGTATCGTCGCAGGACAACAACACGTCTGCGCTCTTACGTCGGAAGCGAAAGTTGCGTGCTGGGGCAACGGTCAGTACGGCCGGCTCGGCAATAATTCAGTAACTACCTCGAGAGTACCGGTTCATATCTATCAAAATGGTCAGATCTCAGGCGAGCAGATCGTCGATATCGGCGGCGGTACGAACCGTGGTTGCGTTGTTGTCACAAGCGGCAAATCATACTGCTGGGGAGTTAACAGCACCGCCGGACAGATCGGTGACGGCACAAAAACCGACCGCTCAGTACCAACCGAAGCGATTTTCCTGCGACCCGAAAACAACAACTTTATTTACTGATCGCTCGGCAGCGGAAACTGGAGTGCAAAGGTTTCAACTTCTTTTCGAAGTGTAGCGAGTACCGACTTGTCATCACGTGCATCTATAGCTTGTTTCATCCACTCAGCAATTCTCGCCATATCATCTTCCTTCAGGCCACGCGTTGTCACAGCTGGTGTTCCAAGACGAATACCACTCGGTTTAAACGGTGGCAGCGGATCATCGGGAATGGCGTTTTTATTCAGCGTTAACCCTATCTCATCGAGTGCTTCCTCGGCAACCTTGCCGTCAATCCCAAAACTACCATAGACATCCGCCAAGATAAGGTGATTGCTTGTCCCTCCTGTCACCAGTGTAAATCCTCGCTTTTTCAGTTCATCAGCAAGCCGAGCAGCATTTTTGACGATCTGCCTGGCGTACTCCTTAAATGCCGGCTCAAGCGCCTCGCCGAACGCAACCGCCTTGCCTGCCACGATATGCATATGCGGCCCGCCTTGCGTGCCCGGAAAAACAGCACGGTCGATAAGTGTTGGGATATTTTCGAGTGTATGCTCAGGTGCTTTCAGCGGATTCGAGACCGTACCTTTTGATAAGATAAGACCGCCGCGCGGACCGCGCAACGTTTTGTGCGTCGTCGTTGTGATAACGTGAAACCCGTAGTCAAACGGATTTTTCGCGACTCCAGCAGCGATAAGCCCGGCGATATGAGCCATATCGGCCATCAGTAAGCACTCTGGGCCGACCTCACGGGCGATGTCAGCAAACTTTGCATACTCAAGCTCACGCGGGTAAGCACTAAAACCAGCAAGGATGATTTTCGGTTTGTGTTTCAGTGCAAGAGCTCTGAGTTCATCGTAGTCAATCTCCCCTGTCGTCGGATCTTTCATCTTGTAGCGGATAAAATTGTACTGATGCGCACTACGGGTCACCGGTGCACCGTGGGTGAGGTGACCGCCGTGGCCAAGATCCATCGCGAGCACCGTGTCGCCGGTCTCGAGCCAGGCGTAGTACACCGCCTCATTTGCCGGCGCACCGCTATGCGGCTGAACATTTGCATGGTCGGCCCCAAAGAGTTTTTTGGCCCGCTCTATAGCAAGCTCTTCGAGGGGATCGGTGTTGTCTTGCCCACCGTAGTAACGCCTCCCGGGGTAACCTTCGCTATATTTGTTCGTAAAAATACTTCCCACCGCCTCGAGAACATCCTTGCTAACATAATTTTCACTCGGTATAAGTTCGAGCCCTCGCCGCTCACGTTCTGTCTCCTGACGGATAAGTTTTGCCACTGCGGTATCTTTCATATTTCCTCCTAAATAGCTTTTTTGAAAATCAGTCCTTCGTCACACCTTGCTCTTTTGGCATTCGCTATATCATGTAACTTAAGTATACCGCTTTGCCACTCGGAATAAAACAAGTGATCTCGCCGCTTTACTGCTTTATATCGCATGTGATATACTCCCGGCATGTCATACAAAGCCCGTCTCGGAAAACTTATCCAGCAAAGCCGAATCAATCGGAACATGACGCAAGCGGAGCTTGCAAAATCTCTCGGCACATCACAGAGCGCCATCAACCGTATCGAAAAAGGTGGACAAAATATCAGCCTTGAGATGTTAGCCCGCATCAGTGATGTCCTCGCGAGCAATATCATCTCATTTAGCGGCAACGGTACCAACTTTGAAATTCGCGGCGGAACGAGGCTCAAAGGCGCTGTCACTGTCAAAACCAGTAAAAATGCTGCTGTCGCCCTGCTCTGTGCCAGCCTCTTAAACAAAGGCACGACAACGTTTCGGCGCGTACCGCGGATAGAGGAAGTCTACCGAATCCTCGAAGTACTTGGTAGTATCGGTGTTAAAACTCGCTGGATCGATGACTCAAACGACCTGATCGTCTCGCGTCCCGGAACCCTAAAACTTGCAAATATCGACGTCGAGGCAGCCAAAAAAACCCGGAGTATCATCATGTTCCTCGGGCCATTACTCCACCAGTCCAAAAAGTTTTCTTTGCCATTTGCTGGAGGCTGTAGCCTCGGCACGCGAACCGTTGAGCCGCACATGAGCGGACTTCGCCCCTTCGGCCTGAAAGTTATCGCCGAAACCGAACACTACATCGTCACAAGCCACCCGAAATCACCCGACCGAACCATCATTCTCACGGAGCGCGGCGACACGGTAACGGAAAACGTTATCATGGCAGCTGCGCTACACCCGGGAACGGTTACTATACGCAATGCCAGCCCGAACTATATGGTGCAAGATATCTGCTTCTTTCTTGAAAAACTCGGTGTCAAAATAGACGGTGTCGGCACAACTGTTCTCAAGATAACCGGGCTAAAAGAAATAAAAAGAAACGTCGAGTACGCTCTCAGCGAAGACCCTATCGAAGCTATGAGCTTTATCGCGGCAGCAGTCGTGACAGACTCGAGCATCACTATCGAACGAGCACCGATCGAATTTCTCGAACTCGAGCTTGCGACACTCGAAGAAATGGGACTGAGGTACACGCTCACTCCAGAATACAACTCATATAACGATCGATCACGGCTCGTCGACATAACTATCGAACGCTCAAAACTAAAAGCGCCGAAAGACAAACTTCACGCGCTGCCATTTCCAGGTATCAACATGGACAATCTTCCTTTTCTCGGGCTTATCGCTACCGCAGCCGAGGGGAGGACTCTTCTGCATGACTGGAGCTATGAGAACCGAGCGATCTACTTTACCGAGCTCACAAAACTGAACGCCCAGGTGGAGATGCTCGACCCGCACCGCGTCTATATCCAGGGGACTACCAGGTGGAAACCAGCCGATGTTGTCGCTCCGCCCGCCCTGCGGCCAACAGTTGTCATATTGCTCGCAATGCTTGCCGCACCGGGTATTTCAAAACTTCGTAACGTCTACCAGATCGATCGCGGCTATGAACAACTCGCCGAACGGCTCAACAACCTCGGTGCCCATATTCGGCCATTCCGCGATATTTAGTTGCTAGGATTCAACTGTTTGGATTTTCGCTTCGCCATTTTCCCAAGTGACCGTGCCGAGCAGTTTTGCAAGCAACACCTCTCGTCCATCGCGTGAACCCGACAGTTCGCAGCTATACACCGTCAGCTGCGGTTCGGTTGTTCGCTGCTCTATCTCAACGGCAGTTGCAGCGACCGTCTCCTTCTTAAAAATCTTGTACGCATAGCGAGTCCCCTCATAATCGACATATAACTGGTCACCAACCTGCATCTGATCTATATGATAAAACGGAGATTTTGCCCGTGTTTGAGCAGGGGTAATACCGAGTGTAAAACGGTGCGCCGCAACGACATAATTACCACCGTTTTTTGGGCTACCACTTCCCGGCGCTCGGTGAATCGCTCCTCTGTCGAGTGCCCGAGCTTCGGTTTCATTTGGCGCTACCTCAACTATAGGAACATCGACATTGATCTGCGGCATATAAATTCTATCCTCACCGACAGTCGGCTGCGACGAACTGAGCTTTTTTGCTACCGCCTGTGAATCGGTCGTAACATCAGGTAGCATCGGTGAAAGTGTGTTGTACAACAGATACAACCCGCCAACAAAGAGCAGCACGGCTACCAGTATCGGCCACCGGCGCCGTTTCTTTTCTGCTCCCCCATGGAGTGTATAACGCATGTGTTTTATTGTACCAAAAAAGACCTCAAAAGCATCAAGGTCTCTTCTTGGGGCGAATGATGGGACTTGAACCCACGGCCTTCTGTGCCACAAACAGACGCTCTAACCAACTGAGCTACATCCGCCATGCGTGACATAGTATATCTGTTAATTCCCTTATGCGCAAGAATCCTACCTCATGAAAGGCGGTCATCACCATGACCGCCTTTCTTTGCTTGTTTGCTTTTTGGGGTGTGGGTCCGGGTGTGTATGAGCTACCCGGACCCTTTAGACAGCGACAAAGCTTCATATCCTTATCATCCAGAAAGGCTCATACCGTCTCCGGAAAAAAGGAAACTGCCAGGTAGTACACGAAGCGCAACCGTCAACCGTTTCTCGAGTCGACCGTTACCTATCCTCCTTCTTGTAAAACGCCTGGGCAAACCCTCTCGTGTCCACCCAGAGTGTACCACCGACTAGCCATAAGTACAATAGTTTTGTATGATAAATTTGACTTTTTAAATACTTTATGCTAATATAAAAAGATAGGGTCACATCGGAACCCGTTATCTGTTATGTATATATCCCATTCAAAATAAAACTTGAAATTATATGAACCCTCTTTACGAGGGCTCGTACATTTCACCTGGTA
>JAPUDS010000002.1:22038-29490 GCA_027492975.1 Candidatus Saccharimonadota bacterium | reverse complement strand
TACCAATCCCCGGCGCTGACGCCGGCGAGTGGGGATCAATCCTCAATGACTACCTTGCTACTGCCCACAAATCAGACGGTAGCCTCAAAG
The DNA here is from genome assembly GCA_027492975.1 of Candidatus Saccharimonadota bacterium. Lineage (GTDB taxonomy): Bacteria > Patescibacteriota > Saccharimonadia > Saccharimonadales > Saccharimonadaceae > JAPUDS01. The sequence continues at coordinate 29,400 of JAPUDS010000002.1, read as the reverse complement.
ACAATATCATCACTACCGCCAACCTAGACCAAGACCTCCAAGACAAAGTCACTACTGTGGCTGGACAACAAGGCCCAGTAGGTCCTCAAGGTCCCACCGGTCCAAAGGGTGACCAAGGAAATCCTGGTCCGCAAGGACCAATCGGCCTTACGGGTCCACAAGGAGACCAAGGAGAGCCGGGAGTGGTGGGACCAGCTGGTCCCCAGGGTCCATCCGGTATTCCAGGTGCAACGGGGGCGACCGGGCCTGCCGGCAGTAGCAACGTCCGTTTCTACGACGGTAGCGCCTGGCAACCACGCGGAAGTTCGCCATTTCCTGTCACGTTTGATGCTGGCTTGCATGACCCTGTGCCGCCGCCAACCGATTGGTTACCTGGCGACCATATTATCAGCCTTAATTCGCCAGTAGTGCCATGACGCAGCTCCGAACGCTGACTACAGGACAGCAACTGGTGGGGGTTGGCCTGCCACCGGTTGACCTATCGACGACAGAGACATTGTTTCGGCCGCAGTCGTTTGCATCGCTTGAGGAGGCGCGGACGGCACTCGATGCCCCCGCAGACGCCAACTATGTCTACTGGCCGAATGGCGCCACTAGCATGGAAGCCGTTATGGCATCACTGTCGGCCAATGACATATTGGTATTACCAGAACGCGAAGAACCATACCTCATCGACTCATCAAACGGATTTATCCTCCGGCGTATCTGGCGTCGATGGTACCGGTCCAAACGGACTCAAGGACGGTTCTATCGTCCCGATTGTTTCGAACCCACGGCTGTGGTTTGAGATGACGCGGGTGCGGCGCGGTATCATCGGGCTCGGACCGGGAGCGGTTATCTTGCCGTCAAACTCCGGCTGGACAGCACCTCGTCAGCCGATCTTGCAGAATGAGCCGGAGGGGCAGAAATTTCAACGACTATACTTCTCAGCGGGCGGGACGCAAAACATGTCCGGGACGCAGGAAACACTGATCGGCTACAGCCATGCTAGCCCGTTTTTCGCTAACTTTACGATTCGCGGCCGTGACTTTGGAGGCGTTGCCTACAATTCCATTAAACGTACCGGAGGAACGGGCGTTACGGTCACACTCAAACGAATTCACTTTGACCAGTCGTGGCGGTCACATGCTGGGGTGCCAAACGGCGAGGCTGGCGCCATGACATTTCATGGCGGACAGTACTTAGTCGAAAATTGTGATCTCGTGACGCCATCTGAGGGGTATGCTGGCGGGTCGCCGATGATGTGGAACAACAACACTGGCGGGATCGTCCGGCATATTCGCTCGTCAGGAACAAAGGGCGGAATGTGGACATTTTGGCGCTCGAGCGGTGTAAATGTGTTCGAGAATGTCTCACTCCTGGCTGCTCAGACCGGTATGAACCTCGAGGAAAATCTGAGTGGCTTTGAGCTGGACTGGACAGGCGGATCTATAGAGGTCGGTCTCGGGTTTGCGGGCAACAAATTTCACTTCGGTATCAACCCGTCAGGCGGCCCGCCGCGCATCTCACTGAGCGATGTCACGATATCGACAAATGCCTACACGGCTGGAGCGCTGACACTCAACATCTATACAACCTATGGGGTCGCCAAGCGCTCCTGGGTGACGTGTAACACATATCCGGTGTCGTGCGTTCCGGGTGCTGCGTGGGTCGACTAGAGAGAAACAGCTATGACATATCTGGAAAATACAGTACTGAATAACCACAAAGGAGGTCTCTATGGCACTGGTACAATATCTATTTGAGGGCGGAAGCGAGGGCGCGACTGTCAACAATGCTAACTCCGGCTCATCTGCTTCATCCGTAAACGGTGGCACACATGTCTTTGCGGCCGCGGTCAAAGCCCATGGCTCGTTAGGCTTCAGGATGACAAATGCGTCAGGTGCGGGTACGTTCCGGCGCTACCCGTTTGCGAGCAGCGCGACAGCAACCGTTTTTCAGTTTTCCGGTGTTGTGACACTGCCAAACCAAGCGCCACTGCAAAATACAACTTTGGTTGGATTCCCAAATTCAGGAGGCTCATGGCGGCTGGTAGTTGCAGTAAATCCGAGCGGAAACGTTACCATAGAAGACGTAGGGGCAGCTCACAACACAACCCTGCTTACCGGTGCGACGTGGGGCGCTAAATACCGTATCACCATTGAAGCCGTTGGCGGCTCGACCACTGCATCGCAGGTAACTGCCCGGTTATATTCCGGCACGACATCGTGGGATACGACGGTCGGTAACGCTGTCAATGTCAGCAACTGGAATATGTCTACCGATGCTGTCATCGGTGCTGATATAGGTATATGTACCTCGCCGGGTGCCATTGTCCTGACAGCCGGCTGGGATGACGTGCAGCTCAACGACGGGGCGGGCAGTCGCATTGGCGACATCGTCGAGCAGCTCACAACGCCGGTCGTCACACTTGGGGCGACAACAAATCCGTCTACTGTCGGCGGTTCGGATGGTTCACAGGTTGTGACATGGGCTGCTGTGCCGGGCGCCAGCTCGTATGAGGCCTGGATTGCAAACGGCGCCTCGCCGGCGCAGGGGGATTTCACGCTGGTAGCAACGGGTGTGACAAGCCCGTACACATTCACTGGCCTGACGGCGGGGCAGCGATCCTATGGGATAAAGGCAAAGGCATAGGCCCGCCAGATGCTCGACTCTTCAATAGGCTACACTACGGGTACGCTGAGCGACTCTGTTTTTGAGGACTCTTTGATTGGCTTTGTGGTCGGGCTCCTCTACGATCCCAGTGCGCATGGTGATTCGCTGATAGGCTACGCAAGCGGTATTCTATCGCCACCACATCATCCTATCGGCACTTGGGACGGTACGACTATCATATGGCATAAGCTGTCTACCTGGAATGGGTCTGAGTTGGTTTGAAATAAAAAGGAAGTTTTTTTGAACAGAGATAATTTCGTATCGTCTACTTCAGCGCCCTGATAAATCCAACAAACAGCGGATGCGGACGAGTTGGACGAGAGCGGAATTCGGGATGCGCCTGGGTCGCGACGAAGAAGGGATGGTCAGCTTACGTTCTGTTGAGCAAAATATAACATTATGACAGGCCATCTACTTACGTTTTATGTTGCTTCTACTTACATTATGTCCCTGTTATATGCCGATAGAGCTTACATTATATGTTGCATCGTATAACATTCCTGGTACAATGAGAATTACAAATGAATAAAAAACGGATCCACATACCATCCATCGATTTCGCTTCACGCCTAACCGGACTGATCTTCGAGCTGGAACGAGTGAGGGAGAAGTACACCCATGGCACCACGCCGGCTAAATTGTTCTTTGAGCTGAAGAACCTGTTTCAGTTTTTTACGGCTATCATCTCGGCTCGTATCGAAGGTAACCACACGACGGTGGTTGACGTTATTGATGCTCTCAACGAAACCGAGGATCGAGGCACAAAGGCGCCAGAGGATGTCAGGGAGATCGAGAACATCCAGGCTGGTATCGACTTCATCGAGCAACACATCCACGACTCGCCCATCGACAAAGATTTCATCCTCCAACTTCACCATATAGTGGTTCTGGGCCTAAAACGCGAAGGCGACGACCGAGTCGGCGGCTGGCGAAAAGTGCCGGTCCGCATCGCCGGATCAAAACACATCACGCCGCAACCAAGCGATGTCGACGATCACATGAACGAGCTGGTGACGTTCATCAACGAAAAACACGAGACCCAGTACGACCTGATCAAAGATGCTATCGTCCACCACCGGTTCGTCTGGATCCATCCATTTGGTAACGGCAATGGCCGTGTCGCCCGTCTACTAACCTACGCCATGATGGCCAAACAAGGGTTTATCGACTCTACCGGTATCAGAACTCTAAATCCAACCGCCGTCTTCGGTAGTAACCGCGAGGAGTACTACGACCATCTGTCGCGAGCCGACAGCCTAAAGGATGAAGATATCCTGAGTTGGGTCGAGTTCATGCTCAGTGGGGTCCAAGCCGATCTCAGCAGTATCGGTAAACTACAAGACATCAGCTTCGTTCGCGAAGAAATCCTACTACCCGCCTACAGGGCCGCCTTTGATGCTGGTCGAATCACCGAACAGCAGTTCGCCATGCTCCGTATCGTCATCAGCAAGGACGTCGTCAAGTCCGGCGACTTCGCCAAGATCGTTCCCGGCACCCACGCCGCTAGATCACAGGCGGTCAAGAAATTAGTTGGTGCTCGCTTACTCAACCCAAATACAACCGGACGGTTTTATTCGCTTCGCCTTAGCCCGAACGCGGTCACAAGGTTTATCCGTCAACAGCTCGACATCCAAGGACTGCTGCCGACCGCTCTCAAAGACTAGAGTCGTTATCAGAAAAGAAGTATCAGAAAAGAAGTCTTCTTTAACAGAGGTGATTTCGTGTAATCTAGCAAATGCACTCTATTTTAACGCTCGCACGAACCCAACAAACAGCGGATGCGGTCGAGTTGGACGAGAGCGGAATTCGGGATGCGCCTGGGTTGCGACGAAGAAGGGATGGTCAGCGCCTTCGACAAACTCCACTAGTGTGCCATCAGGTGACTGACCGGTTATCGTCAGCCCGCCCTTTTCGATAACCGCTTCAAACGCTCGATTTACTTCATAGCGATGCCGGTGCCGCTCAACTACATCCGTCGTACCATATAGCTTGGCGACTTTTGAGCCTTTTTTTAGCGTTGCCGGATAATCCCCGAGTCGCATCGTTCCACCGGTCGCCTCCTTGCCCTTCTGGTCCTCCATGATATACACCACCTGCTCGGTTGCAGCCGCATTGAGCTCACCGCTGGTCGCCTCAAGCAATCCACCACGTCTGGCAGCGCCGACGACCGCTACTTGCAGACCAAGACATAGCCCCAAGTACGGTTTCTTTTTCTCAAGCGCCCAACGCGCAGCGCTCACCTTACCCTCAATCCCCCGCGTCCCAAACCCGCCCGGCACCAAGATACCGTCGTATTTTTTGAGACTCTTGACGCCATGCTCCTCTATATCCTCAGCGCTCACCCAGTCGTAGCGCAGCTCCACCCCCTCATGCCAGGCTGCGCTTTTCAGCGCCTCTATAACAGATATGTATGTATCCTCATTGTCCAGGTATTTCGCGACAATTCCGATCGATACCACTTTCTTTTTAACAGTCGTTGCTTTTTTGACAATATCTTCCCAAGGTGTTAAATCAGGCCGCTTACCCTTTATACCGATAATCTGCATCACCTCCCTGTCAATACCGGCCGCATGTAGCTCAAGCGGCACGCGCAGCACCGTGTCGGCATTTGGCAACACAACCACTCGTTTTTCCGCTACACCGCCAAACAAACTCAGCTTCCCGGTGATAGAGCTATCCGGCGCGTCCTCGACCCGCGCCACGATAATATCCGGTGATATGCCAAACCCGCGCAGATCTTTGACGGCATTTTGCGCTGGTTTAGTTTTGTACTCTTTGCTTACTTTCAGATACGGTACATAAACGACATGGACAAATGCAGCGTCGCCTGGGCGCTGGGCTGCAAACTCACGAAACGCTTCGATAAAACTTAGACCCTCATAGTCACCAACCGTCCCGCCCAGCTCAACGATATGCACATCACTTCCCTTGCCTGCCTGTTCTATCGCCTCCTGAATCGCTGATGTGAGATGCGGTACTAGCTGCACAGTTTTGCCGAGGAACTTGCCGCCGCGCTCATCATCGATCAGCTGCTTGAACAACCGCCCAGACAGGGTGATACTATCGTGCGTCATTTCCTCATCCAAGAACCGTTCGTAGTGCCCAAGGTCGAGGTCGGTCTCCGTTCCGTCGCGCGTCACAAAACACTCGCCATGTTCGGCAGGGTTGAGTGTGCCAGCGTCGACATTTAGATACGGGTCACATTTTTGGATGGATACTTTCAGCCCCCGCGCCTTCAAAAGCGCTCCGAGGCTCGCTGCTGTTATCCCTTTGCCAACACCAGACAACACCCCGCCCATCACAAAAATGTATTTGGTTTTACCCATATCGTCCTTTCTTTTTTTAAAACTAAAAAAGCGACCCGTTCAAGGTCACTTTAGAGAGCCGAACTGTAGCGCCCACAGATTTGCTACTTCTAACACTCATGAATCGCTTCATGTATATACAGTATAGCACAAACATCATTGACCGCCACGCCAAAGGCTTGCTAAGATATCCTTGTAGACTCATATAAAATAAAAAGGAACCCCTTTATGACTCATAAACGAAGTAAAGACAAACATAAAAACCCTTTTCTGGTCGTAGGGTTTTTGGCTGTATGTATCTGGCTCTCTGTTTTAACTGTTCTTTTTGTAAGAGCGAACCAGACGCTGACCACTACCTCAGATACTGCTACTCAACTGGCGCTCAACCAGTCCGAACGCAGCCGCTATAAAGAACCGGTGGTAGACTTTGGGGCGGGTAGGCTCTACGTCTACGAATCCCGCCTTTCTATACCACTGAACCAGACCACAAAAGATATACGTTATAGCCTTATGGACAATGAGCTGTATCTCTCAACCGCAGATACCGTTGGACAGCAACGACTGGACGACACGAAAAATCCCCCAACCTGCGATAAAATCGTACTGCTTTCGAAAACAAAACATAACTACGGCGGCATGTCACTTATCGGCGAGCTAGGCAGCGAGAAAAATGGCTTTAAGTACATCTACAAACACGACCCGTGCACACTTTTCACCGAAGATGTACAAAATCAACTTATCGAAGCCGTACAATCAGTTGATACGTTTTAACCACTCTACCGCAAAGATACGAGTTATGCCTTATAGTCATCCGGCTCTTCGTAATAATACGACTGCTCGATACCTTTCATGAATACTTCACGGTCATCTATCTTGTCTGTGAGGGCTGTGCGCAGCAGTTCGCGAATCTCAAGATCGTTCACCGGGCTACGCTGCATGGCGTTTAGGTAATCATTTTTGTTTATTACTTGCCAATCTATACACTGTCCCAGATTCTTTTTGAGTAGCAAATCAAGCCAGATGCGCGTACTGCGTCCGTTGCCTTCCATAAAAGGATGGGCTATGTTCATCTCAACATATTTTTGAACAATTTCTTCGAAGGTCGTTTCTGGCATTTTGTCAATTTCGGACAAGCCATTAACGAGATAAATAGCGGATGCAAAAGTAAATCCACCCTTGCTGATGTTCTTAGATCTGATTTTTCCGGCAAAGTCATAGAGGCCACCAAATAGATATTCGTGAATTTGCTGCAAGCCCTTTATAGTACCGACTTCAAATGATGAAAGTTCAGCGCTACCAAAGAGCCGCATGGCGCGTTGTTTGCTGATTTCGTCGATGTTTTGCATGTATTTAATTATACCATTTTACCTCTTGAAATACCTGGCGGAGGGAGAGGGATTCG
>JAPUDS010000002.1:18149-21938 GCA_027492975.1 Candidatus Saccharimonadota bacterium | reverse complement strand
TATTTAATTATACCATTTTACCTCTTGAAATACCTGGCGGAGGGAGAGGGATTCGGTCACGTTCCGCAACCCCGCAACAACATCTTTGAAAACAAGTTTTCAAGAGTTGATTGCCTTGCGGAGCAAAGACTTTTGCTCCTCACCCTCGAATCTCTAGTTCGAACCCACTTCATCAGAATGAAAAAATGACCACAAAGGTCATTTTCACATTCTGGCGGAGGGAGAGGGATTCGAACCCTCGATGCAGTTGCCCACAAACCGCCTTTCCAAGGCGGCGCCATAGACCACTAGGCGACCCCTCCGTACACAATTTAGTATACAGGAAAAACCCATCTTATTCCTCTCACGCTAATTTTATGTTGTAATAATGTCTGAACTGTCTTGTCGTCGCTGTTACAACCAGCCTATACTAGATGTTGTATGGCAAAGAAGAAAAAAGTTGAGCAGACGATAGATTTCCCGGTGATCGAGCTGCGGGAGCTTGTCAAAGAATACGGCGTTGACGAAACGCGTGTTCGTGCTCTCGACGAGATAGATCTCACCATACAAAAAGGCGAGTTTGTCGCTATCATGGGCCCAAGCGGCTGCGGCAAAACGACGCTGCTAAATATCATCGGCCTGCTCGACAGCGCGAGCGGCGGCCAGTACGCACTTGACGGCCGACCGGTTGACGGATTATCGAGTCGCGAACAAGCTATCATCCGCGGCAACCGGATCGGTTTTGTGTTCCAGAGTTTCAACCTCGTGCCACGCCTCAATGTTATCGAAAATGTCGCCCTACCCCTCAACTACAAGCGTGGATTTCGCTACAACAAGCTTCGCAAAGCAAGCAAAATCCTGAAAACATTTGACCTTCAGGAACGAGAATACTATATGCCCCACCAGCTTTCGGGCGGTCAGGTGCAGCGGGTCGCTATCGCCCGGGCGCTCGTCAATACACCCTCGATCATCCTGGCTGACGAACCGACTGGCAATCTCGATAGCAAGTCAAGCGAGCTGATCATGAACGAACTGCGCGATATTCATCGTCGCGGCAACACTATCGTCATGGTAACGCACAACCCAGATCTGACGAGCTACGCAAGCCGGATCATACAGATGAAAGACGGCCAGATCGCTCGAGACAGCGCCACAAAGAAGCCGACCGAGAAAAAACAGCGCAAACGCGCTCTGAGCTCTTATCTGCAAGATGCTATCGAAAAAGCCTACGACGAGGAGACTGTATGAGCCTGTCCTACCGCATAGCAGTCCAGTCGCTACGGATGAACCATGTCCGAACAGCCCTGACAACACTCGGCATCATCATTGGTGTTACCTCAGTTACGCTCGTACTGGCGCTCGGCGCAGGAGCGGAAAATAGCGTCCGCGGCCAGGTGAACAACCTAGAAGACAATGTTATCCTCGTCACTTCTGGCGCAAAACCTTCGCTCGACGAAAATATCCGACACTACAACCCGTATGGTATCAGCGCGACCTCGTCGCTGACCGAACAGGACTTTAACGCTATCCGCTTGAGCGCTCATGTTGAGCAAATAGCGCCGCTTATGATTTTAAATGGTAGCGTCTCCGCCAGGTTCGGCAGCAGCCCCAACACCCCGATAGTCGCAACTACGCCAGAGTTTGCGACCATCCTGGGCCTCTCGACCAACCCAGGACAGTTTGTTGACAGCAGTACCACCCGCGACACCGCTGTTATCGGTGCAAAACTTGCGAACGAGCTGTTCGGGAGCAATCAAGTTCTCGGACAGGAGTTTACACTCAAAGGCCGTCCACACACTGCCGTCGGTGCGCTGAAAGCAACCGATACGCCTATCAATCTTTCAGGGGTTGATCTCGACCATGCCGTCTTTATAAGCTTTGACGACGGCAAAAGCTTCAACCAGGGTGTTGCCCAGATCCAGCAGATGCTCGTGACTGTCAAAGATCCGTCAAATATAACGAATGTCAAAGGTGAGATAGAGAAAATTCTGCTCGCAAACCATGCCAGTGAACATGACTTCACCGTGCTTGCCGGTCAGGATATCGCCGAAAACGGCAATGTATCGTTCAGGGCAGTCGTTATCCTGACCACGCTCGTCGCTACTGTTACGCTAGTTGTTGGCGGCATCGGTATCATGAATATTATGCTCGTCGGTGTGAGTGAACGAACCCGGGAGATCGGCATCCGCAAAGCCCTAGGTGCGACGAACGGCCACATCCTCAACCAGTTCCTCATCGAAGCGCTTATCATGTGCCTCACAGGGGGTATCATCGGTCTAGCTGCTGGGTATGGGCTCGCGTTTCTCATCGCTATCCAGCTCTCATTCGAACCAGCTCTTACCTGGCAAATCGCTGCCACAGGGCTCGGCATGGCGTTCGGAACCGGCATTATTTTCGGCCTCTACCCTGCTATAAAAGCTGCACGCAAGGACCCTATCGAGTCGCTCAGGCAGTATCAGTGAGAATAGACGTTGGATATTGGACGTTGGAAAATCGCAAAAAAGCAATGACTATAGCTTCAGTAAAGTTGTTATCATTCAATCATAATGCTACTATTGGCACATGACGCAAAAACAAAAACGCTATCTTGTCAGCTCTCTCGGGGTTATTTTTGTTGTAGCACTCGGCGCTATTTCAGCGGTGCTGCTCACGAAACATAGTCAGGCGGAAGCAGCTACGAAAGCTGTGGCGCAGCAAGCGCTGACGATCACACCGAAGTTCTCATTTACCGGCACACCCGACTGGAGGCAGGGTCCAAGCAATGAAACGTCTATGGCACTTTTCCATACTGGCAACAACGGTTGTTTCGTATCAGCGGAGTATAACACCGGTGTTATAGATGAAATATCTGCGCTCCAGAAGTCTCTCGATGCATTTACGACTACGGGGTACGCTGTTACGCCGAGTTCAACCCAAGCAATGAGTATGTCGTCAAACACCGGACAACTACACTATCAGTTGCACCAGTACTCTGTTAAGGCTACGAGTTCGACGCCACCAGCCATGGAGGGGAACGAGTTCGGTTTTATCACACTCAATAGTGGATATATTAAAGTCGAAGGGCACTGCGACAACACGGCAGCACTACCTGCGACCATTTCCGCTCTCCAGGCACTAAAATTTATAGCAACGAACTGACCTCAAGTACGGTGAACGCACGTAGCCGTGTCTAGTTGTCTCGACTGAAGTAAAATCGTTAGATTACCTACTCATTATTTAGAGTAATGCTTGACATTTTGTAAAGCTTATGCTAGTATTGAATTATGCAAACAGCAAAAACAAAACTATCCCAACGAATCATTATCGCTCTCGCCGGACTAGTCGCCTTCTCTGTCCTCCTGTTGTCTGTGCACGCAAAGGACCTCGTTCAGTACAGAGAGCTCGCTAACCTCGGCCGTGTTGAGTACCGCGATATCAGCGAAAAAGCAGCCGGTGAACTCCATGATCACGTTGACAAGCAAGTACTAAAAACATTTGCAAAAACATTTAACGACAACTACACTACCTCAAGGGGTCGCGAGGGCGACTACATGCCCACTACCGAAGAAGACCCGGGTATCCTCGGACGCCTTCAGGAAACCATCCTCATGTGGCGCATTTATGCCAGCTTACCGTTTGTTGTATAACTAACAGTCAACAGCCGACAGTAGGTAGCCGACAGAAAATCAAAGAATTTCGATACTATATGCGCGAGTGGCACACGGCAGGGCAGCAGGGATCCGAAAGAACAGTCCTTTCGGAAATTACAGGACTTCAAGTTCACGGCCGAGACGCGTTTCGAGTTCACGCTGGGTTTCAAGCTCAGCGCGG
>JAPUDS010000002.1:13428-18049 GCA_027492975.1 Candidatus Saccharimonadota bacterium | reverse complement strand
AAGTTCACGGCCGAGACGCGTTTCGAGTTCACGCTGGGTTTCAAGCTCAGCGCGGGTTTCATCAACGATTTTCTTCGGCGCTTGTTGCACGTAATTGTCGTTCGAAAGCCGTGTCTCGAGCTGCAAGATCCGCTGCTTACAGTCAGCGAGACGCGCCTCAAGTTTGCCCTGATGTTCATAGAGTACGTCAGGTGCCACTTTCAGCCATGCTTCCCTGTTCGGCACAGCTATCCGCAGCCCTTCAGGTTTTTCGACGTGCAAAACGGCCTCGAGACCAGCAAGCCGCGCGATAACCTCGGTATTGTCGGCAACCAGACTGTCGTTTTCGTAAAGCAGCGTCTGCTTTCCGCCCGGAAGCTCTTTCGCAACAAAGCGAGTTTCGACGACGAGTTCTTTGAGCCGCTCGAACTCTTCAGCGGCGATTCGGTTATATTCCGGCTTTTTTGGCCACAAACTGCACATAAGCAGTGGTCGCTCGCCTTCTATGGTCGTCCAGATCGTCTCAGTGACAAACGGCGCAAACGGATGTGTCAACTTCAAAATAGTCTCAAGTACCCATGAGAGGACACTCGGATTTGGCTGCTGCTTGCTCGCCTCGAGATACCAGTCCGCCACGTCATTCCAAACTGTGTGGTATACAACATCGGCAGCTTCGGCAAACCGATACTGTTCCATGAGGCCGTCGATGTTCTTTCTGGCTTCATCAAGCCGCCAGAGAATCCAATGATCAGCGAGACCATCGGGTTTTGGCTTGACCTCCCCGAGCGACTCAAGTTGCGGCTCGATAAACCGAGCGATATTCCAGAGTTTGTTGCAAAAATTCCGCCCCGCGACCACTGTCGCCGTCGAAAACGCCTGGTTCATGCCGGCCGAGCGGTTCATGACTAGCCCGAGTCGGAGCGCATCCGAACCGTATGTGGCGATACTCTCTATGGGATTGATGACATTTCCCTTGCTTTTGCTCATTTTCTGGTTGTGCTCATCGAGTACGAGCCCATGTAGGTAAACATCGCCAAACGGCACCTCGCCGGTCCGGTACAGCCCCAGCATAATCATGCGCGACACCCAGGCATAAAGGATATCAGCCCCGGTTTCCATGACATTGTTCGGATAAAACCGCTTCAACGGCCCGTCGCTCAGGTAGTCAGTCGTGATATACGGCCACTGACCCGAGCTGAACCACGTGTCGAACGTATCTTCCTCGCGCCGATACGTTTTGCCGTCCACCTCTAGAGTCGGCTCGTCGACGCGCGTATCAAAAATCCAGTCATTGTGATCATCGACATTTTGAAACGCCGGTATGGGAATCCCCCACGCAATCTGGCGCGACAGGTTCCAGTCCTTTAGATTTTTCAGATACTGCACGACCAGCTTACCCTTACTCTTCGGGGTGAAGGCAATCTTTCCGGCTTCGATCGCTGTGATCGCCTCGTCGGCCAGCGGCCGCACTTTGAGAAACCATTGATCCTTCACGAGCGGCTCGATAACAGTGCCGCATTTGTAACAGTGGCCGACTTTGTGCGTATGCTCTTCGACTTTTCGGAGCTGCTCCTCGGACTCAAGCATATTGACTACCCCTGCCCTCGCCTCTTGAATCGTTTGGCCGGTAAACTCCCGGCTTGCTTCGGCGGTCATCTTGCCATCAAATCCGATAACAGTGATCGTTGGCAGGTTATGCCGCTGCCCTATCTCAAAATCTAGTGGATCATGACCGGGTGTGATCTTCACCGCACCGGTTCCAAACGCCGGATCAATCCCCTCGTCAGCGATGATAGGCACTTCTCGGTGCACTATAGGCACCTGCGCCGTCATGCCGATAAGATCTTTATAGCGCTCATCGTTCGGATTGACAGCGATAGCCGTATCACCGAGCAGCGTCTCCGGACGAGTCGTCGCAACCACGATATCCCCTACCTTATCCATGAGTGGATACGCTATATAGTAAAGCTTCCCGGGCTGTTCTTTGTACACCACCTCGATATCGGCAAAACTTGTCTGGTGTTTCGTACAAAAGTTTACTATCCTCTCACCTCTATAAATAAGTTCCTCATCCCATAGCTTATGAAACGTGTCATAAACAGTGTCGATAACCTTCTTATCGAGCGTAAAGACGGCGTCATTCCAGCTCGCCCCTACCCCAAGAGCCCGCAGTTGCAACTCCATATCTCCACGCCGTTCTTCGACATAGTCCCAGACCATGCTATATAACTTTTCACGTGAAAAGTCAAACCGACTCTTCCCCTGATCGTTAAGTTCTTTTTCATAGACAACCCATGTTTCAAAACCGGCATGATCGGCACCAGGTATAAGCACAGCATCCTGCCCTTTCATACGATGAAAACGAACTAGCGTGTCTTCGAGGCCAAACGCCAGCGCATGGCCGATATGCAAGTTACCGTTAGCATTTGGTGGCGGCATAACGATAGAGTACGGCTCACCCTTCCCTGTTGGTGCAAACGCATCGGCGCTCTCCCACAAAGCATATGTATTTGGTTCATACACCCCAGGTTCGTAAACTTTTGGCAACTTCATCTTTTTCTCCTAGTACATATATTTCACGTGAAGAAAGCGTACAGCAAACAGGGGAGTGAACATTTCATCCCTGATGAATCCTTCCAATTCACGTGTTTGTGTTCACGAATAGTATACCACAGACGATGGACGCTGGACGATAGACTGTAGACCTTAATTTGGTTTAACTGTTGATTTATGGGCTTTGATCAGACCGTTCAAAAGTCGGTGTGCAGCATTTGCTTGCTGAGCAAGGGTTTCAAAGCAGTTCTCGTCGATATATTTGAGGTCACGGGCCAAGATAAGCTGACTTTTCACTTCATACAGAGAGCCGCTTGCCATGGTATAAAAACGCTCTCGGTCATTTTTCGTGGAGCGCCCGTACCCTTCGGCGATATTTGACGCCACAGACACTCCCGCTCTTCGTAGCTGTGACGTTAGTCCGTATTGTTCTTCTTTTGGGAATAAACCTGTTGTTTTGTATATCAAAAGCGCCAAAGCATGTGACGCTTTCCAGGCCTCTATATCCGTAAATGAAGTGATCATTTTATAATTATAACTAATTTCAGCTTTAAGCATCCAAACCTCTTATCTATCGTCTACTGTCCATCGTCTATCGTCCGTGCCAGGTGCTATAATTAGTACATATGGAAGAAGTGACGGAAGAAGCAACATACCGTATAGAAAAATGTGATGGTAAGGTGCAGTGGGACGAGTTTGTTCTCGAGGCGGGCGGCCATCCTATGCAGCTCTGGGGATGGGGAGACACGCGGAGCTCGCTCGGCTGGCGAGTCGATAGAATCTTTATCGTCGAAAATGATGTTCAGATAGGGGCGGCTCAGCTCTTGATCCGCAAATTGACGCGCCCGTTTAACTTCAGTATCTATATCCCGCGGGGACCAGTTGTTACCAGTAACGAAGAGGCTGTTTACGAACAGATCATCTCCTATGTTAAAGATACGTACCACGGCGTGGCGCTTATCGTCGAACCGAACAACGACAATGATCCTGGCGGTACTGGCTGGCGCGAGTCTGATATTCACGCGCTTCCGCCGCGGACAATTCGTCTGAGCCTCGACAAAGCGGACGGTATTCTCCTCGCCGAAACAACCAAGGAAACGCGGGAAAGCCTGCGCGTAGCTGGTTCAGCGGCACTCACTGTCAAAAAGATAGGGAACCCGGACGATATTCGTATCTGTTACGAACTCTACAAAGACAACCTCAGCACATCGGCCAAGCCCTACAAAGAGAAATATTTTCAGGAACTAAGCGACAAACTCGGCGAGTTTTCCGTACTGTTTGGTGCATTCGAAGACGACATGCTCGTTAGTTTCATCTGGCTTGCCATCAGCGAGTCAACAGCGGTAGAACTGTACCGCGGAAGCTCCGCAAGAGGTGACGAGCTAAAGGCCGAGTACGGGCTGCGCTGGGAAGCTATTCGCCGCACAAAGCAGTGGGGCGTGCCAGTTTATGATGTTGGCGGCTTTAAATACGAAACTGACCCACGCTACGGCTTTGGCAGCACCGTTACCGACCTCGGGACATTCGTCCTCCCTATGTCGCCGTTTTACAGCGTCTGGGACAAGGCGAGCCGCAACCGCGAACGGTACGGACTTTAGTTATTTCAACCGCTGTTTCAACGTACGCAATACCTCGTACACATAGTAGGGAAGCTTCTTTAGCGGTATGTCGTATGTCGAGTTGTAGCGGACTATTTCGCCGCCGAAACCAGCCTTAAATCCGCTGATACCCGCCCAGCGATGCTGAGGATCGTCGTCTGGTGCGATCCCATAGAGATCAAATTGTTTTTTACCTCTGTTTTTTGCATACGCGATCATCTCACCAACGAGCGCCGTATTTGCCTGTAGTTTGTAGTGTTCGGCCGCCGTTCCGGCATGAGCATAGTACGCCGTCTCATCATCCTCAAAGAGTAGCGCACCGCTGATAGCTTGTCCGTCAAGTTCGATAAAATGAAGTGACGCGTTCTCAGGCATGAGCGCAGCAGCCTGCTTCCGGATATAGTCATCGCTATGTACAGAGATGCGGTTGCGTTCGGCGATATCATGAAGCAATGGCAATAACAGCTCAATATCTGCCGGGTTTTTACTGA
>JAPUDS010000002.1:6422-13328 GCA_027492975.1 Candidatus Saccharimonadota bacterium | reverse complement strand
GCGATATCATGAAGCAATGGCAATAACAGCTCAATATCTGCCGGGTTTTTACTGACACGGTACTCGAGACCTTTCTTTTGGTAATTGCGGCAAACATTTCGCTTGCTTTGGGACATACTGGCAAGAATATCGTCAAAATCAGACGAAAGATCGATAGTCCGCGTCGTAACGGGTTGAGAGTAAGTGATTGGCTTCATACCTCGGGTTGACGTATCTGATTCGTTCAGGGAAATGCCATACGGCTGAACACGGACAAATGCCAACCCTTGTTTTTCCGCCTCTGTTTTTAGCGATTTCAGAGCGGTATCAAGTGTCTCAAGTGATTTGGCGGTCGGCCCATACGGACAGTACAGTCGCCCCAGACCGCCGCTATGCTCGACTATCGCCAGATACGACCAGCCATCGCCCTCGCGTCGAATCGTCTCGTGACCAAGAGCAGTCTGGAACTCCTCCCACGCCTTACTCTGTAGAAAATGCTGCATCATCTTTGAACCAGTATACAGTAGTCAGCCAATAGCAAACAGAGGGACGCGGCATTTCTCTGTAGGCTGTCGGCTGCGGACTGTCGGCTTACCTACCCCACGCAGTTTTTGCCATCGAAATAGATGGTTGTACTTCAAGTTCAAGCGGGTCTGAAGCACGTCCGGCCTTGGCGTGGAAGTACGCGAGAGTGGCTATCATAGCGGCGTTGTCAGTACAAAGACTCATGGGTGCGTACTCGATAGGGATAGGGAGCGCCTCTTGCAACTGATGACGCAGTTCTTGGTTTGCTGCGACACCACCAGCTATAACGACCGAGGCAGGCGAATAGTCGTGAAAAGCCCGAAGCGTCGTGTCAACGAGCGTTTTGATCGCTGTGTACTGGAAACTGGCCGACATATTTGCCCTCAGGGCGTCTGAGACACGTTCTGGGAGGCTATGGGACGGGAAGTCGTATCCGACACCTATTTCCTTTTGAACGGCCCTTAGAACGGCTGTCTTGAGCCCGGAAAAACTGAAGTCGTATTTGCCGGCCAGCTTCGCACTGGGCAACGTAAATGCCTGCGGGTCGCCCTGTTCGGCAGCTGCCGCGACAGAGGGACCGCCTGGATAGGGAAGACCGAGTATCTTCGCTACCTTATCAAACGCCTCGCCAACCGCGTCATCTTGCGTCTGACCTAAGAGTTCATAGTCGCCGTGATCATGAAATAATACCAGCTGACTATGCCCGCCACTGACTATCAGCGCAAGCATTGGAAACTCTGGTTGCTCCTTCGGTAGCTGTAGCTCTGCGACTCCCTTACTCCTTACTACTTTCTTCTTACTCCTGTTAATTTCCGTCAGGAAATTAGCATACACATGTCCCTCAACATGATGCACTGGGTAAAACGGTTTGTTTTTCACAAACGCAATCGTCCGTGCCGCCAGTGTTCCAACCAGCAGGCTCCCGATCAACCCTGGTGCGTACGTCACCCCTATACCGTCGATATCATCCCAGGTCAGCTCAGCCTGAGTCAGCGCCTCGTCGATCACCGGTAGTATGACCTCTATATGACTCCGTGCCGCCACCTCGGGTACGACGCCGCCATAAGCTTTGTGAATATCTATTTGCGAGCGCACGACATTACTCAGCAAACGGTAGCCGTCTTCGACCACTGCCGCTGCCGTCTCATCGCAACTCGACTCAATTCCCAGTATCTTCATCTGTTATAAGTATATCATTATAGTGAAAACGCCCCGGACGAAGCCGCGGGAAGTGGGCGTTTTCGTCTAGGGCGATAGGGGTTCGGCGGGAAGTAGCCACAACTGAATGTGGTCATCGTCCGCCTCAATGCGAGCCGTGCTGTCGTGGGTATGACCGAGAATCAACAGGCTCTCACCATGTTCGGTCGTGTTCACGACAACCTCAACGCGCTTGGTCTCTGGCACGCGTCGACGCGCCGTCACCTCGTCCAGCACCTCGATAACATCGAGAACCAGCAGTGCACGAGCACGAATACTCTCTGCCAGAGTATCTCTCAGTTCCTGCGCACTAGCGGGTGCCAGCACGCGGTATTCAGTGATAGCGGACAATGCCGCTTTCTCCTTTCTCTATACGACTGAGTGTTTATATAGTAACACATTCATCAAAATTATGCAACTATTTCTCCATGTTGCATCCAAAGCAGGTTCTCAAGATCCTGTCGTACAGCAGTGATGTATTGAGGATGGCTTACTTCTTCAGGAGGAAGCGCGAAGCGCTCTCCAAATGCATCAGAAGGTACTGGACAGCAAACAGCATTATTGTTTCCTCTTGCCAATGCCCCAGACACCCCTTGCGCACTTGACTTAACATCAACAACTAGCCACTTTCCTCTATAGAACACTCTGTAGTCAATATGTTGTCGCTCCATTTCAAGCGTTGCTCCCTCGATAGCCTCGACGCCTGGAACATTTTGCGCGATTTGTTCCCAAGCGACTTCTTTGCGCATACCCCAAAGAGCACTCCGAGTGTCGTTGACAGCAGCGCGTCCTCGTCCCGCACCAAGCTGTTCGAGAACAACTTGACCGACAAAATTAGGCACTGCATCGAGTGACATGTCGGGCAATAGTTCATAAATTGCTTTTACCGTATGGTTGAACCCTGTAACCGTATCATAGTACTCAGTGAGGTCGGTTGTATTATCAGCTTTGTCGCTACGGTGTTTGTTTAGTGCTAACTGTGTATTGGCAAAGGGAATTGCGAGTTCAAAAAGCTCGAAAGACAACCTGTCGGCAACCGACAGTCTCTCACGACCTCGCTCGGCTATTTGTGCAGCAAGTGATCCGAGCAACCGACTCTTTGCTTCTGCCGTTCTGGCCTGCTGCGATCCTTCAAAAAATTCCCTCGAACGAATGATATGTTGACGGATTTTGGTTGGGTTAAGTAATGTTTGTTTTTCTGCCATACTACTTTTTTATTCCTGAGAAGCAGGAGTATATTTTCATTATAGCAGTTTCTATGTAGTATGTCAAGTACCGCTAGTCAACTCATCACGGTATACTATTTGCATGAGCACGAAAAAAGTTCGCGACTACGTCAAGCCGCTGTTGCCAAAGCAAGTATTTAAAGCTATCGAGCCCTCTGGACATCTGTTAGAAGCAGTTGCTCTCTCGAGTCTTAGCGGCCGACCAGCTCGAAAGATGCATGTTATCGGTGTGACGGGCACGAACGGCAAAACAACGACGAGCTTCATGATTCACAGCATCCTGGTTGAGGCCGGGCTAAAGACCGCTCTCATGACGACGGTTGGATACGGCATCGACCACAATATTGCTCCGCAGATCGAACATATGACGACTATCGCGCCGGCAGTTTTGCAGCGCCGTCTCAAGGCGTTTAAGCAGGCCAACGTCGACTGGCTGGTGATGGAAGTAACCTCGCATGCTCTAGCACAGCACCGCGAGTGGGGCACACCGTACGAGATCGCCGTCATGACCAACATTACACATGAGCATCTCGACTACCATGGAACATTTGAACGGTACCGCAAAGCAAAACTGAAGTTGTTTAAGATCGCCGCACGCCATGGTCGAAAACTTGGTGTCGTTAATGCCGATGACCCGAGCGCTGAGCTGTTTGCGGCTGCGATACCGCATTTACTCACCTATGGACTGAAAAACGGCGACGCCAAACCCGAAAATATCCAACTGCGGCCAGATGGGTCGAGTTACGACGTCACGCTCGAGGGTACGACGTATCACATCGAGTGCAACATACCGGGCGAGTTTAACGTCGCCAACTCGCTAGCGGCAGTTTGTGTCGGGCATTCACTAGGGCTACCGAAAGAGAGTATCGAGCAGGGAATCGCCAAGCTAAAAGAAGTAGAAGGGCGTATGAATGCCATTAACGAAGGGCAAGTTTATTCGGCAATTGTTGATTTTGCACACACCCCAGATGCGTTTGAACGTCTGCTGAGTGACCTGAGAAAATCAACCAAAGGCAAGCTGGTTGCTGTCTTTGGGTCGGCCGGACGGCGCGACGTCGCCAAGCGAGCAGAGCAGGGGAAAATCGCTGGCAAATACTGCGACGAACTCGTTTTGACAGAGGAAGACGACC
This sequence comes from Candidatus Saccharimonadota bacterium, assembly GCA_027492975.1. Lineage (GTDB taxonomy): Bacteria > Patescibacteriota > Saccharimonadia > Saccharimonadales > Saccharimonadaceae > JAPUDS01. Next base: position 9,271 of record JAPUDS010000002.1, on the reverse strand, counting down.
GCGACGAAGGCGGCAATGAAATACTCGAACAAATCGCATCTGGCGCCCGTGAACAGGGAAAAACCGACGACAAAGATCTCTTTAAAGTCCCGGGCCGCACCGAGGCGATACATTTTGCCGTAACACGTGTTGCAAAGCCAGAAGATACCGTCATTTTCCTCGGTAAGGGACATGAAAAAACCATCGAACGAGCCGATGGGGTGTATCCGTGGAACGAGCGTGACGAAGTCACACGAGCCATCAGCCGACAGCCGACAGTAGGCAGAGAATCGCAGGATGAATAATTTCAAGAGTTTAGAAGTATGGCGAAAAGCGATGGATCTCACGGAGATGGTGTATATCGTATGTCGAAAGTTGCCAAAAGAGGAAACCTATGCACTCTCTGACCAGCTCAAACGAGCTGTCGTTTCGATACCGTCCAATATCGCGGAAGGTCAAAAACGTCTCAATACCCAGGAGACCATACAATTTTCTGGTATAGCTCTCGGTTCCGTTGCTGAAACAGAGACTCAACTTTTGCTGGTCCAGAGGCTCTACAAGCTAGACGTGTCCAAAGAGCTCGCTCTAGTCGAAGAAGTTACTCGTATGCTCGTTGGCCTCATAAAATCTCTTCGAAAATAAGTCTGCTGGCTGTTTGCTGTCGGCTGACTACTCTAGTGTTAACGAGACGCAGCGGATAAAACCGCCACCCTTGATCAGCTCTGTTACCTCGGGTGTGAGGACGGTGAGGCCTCGTTTTTCGAGCTCGGCTTTTAGTTTCGGCGCGTGGTTACTCATGATGACCGTTTCGCCGGTCGAAACCAAATTACAAGCAAATCCTTTTGTCGCTTCCTCGAAACTAACTTCTATCTTCTCGAAGCCCTTGAGACGCCGTAGCGTTTCACGGCTTTCTGCCACAAACGCCTCGGGACAGTAAGCGATGATACCTCCCTCGGTTTCACTCGGTCCTTTGATGATGGCAAGCGCGAGGTCAAGATCATAAAAAAAGCTGTCCGGCCATCCGCTCACGGCGTTCATCATCGGATTGCCAAGCGTATCGAGCTCAGGAATAGTCTGGAGCTGGATACGCTCAAATCCGAGAGCGTCAGCCGCAAATATCTGCGCCTGTTCATCGCTGCGATACCCTCTCCCGCAAAACAGCAAACCGCCAAAAGCAAGCGCGTCACCTTGTCCAGAAAAGTGTTGACCATCCGGGACCTGGAGCACTGTAAATCCTCGCTCTTCAAGGGCTCTCTTCGCAACTGCTTCTTCTGTTTTTCGTGTCTCTGGTAGGCGTGAAAGTATCGCTTTTTTACCGCACACCAGCGCCCAGTTGGCGGTGTAGACTCCGTCCTGCGAGTCGGTTGGGGGTGATGTTGTTTCAACAACTATACCAGCTTGTTCAAACAGTCTTTTTATAGCTGCATGTTCGGCCTTTGCACGGTCGATATCGGGCGCCTGGGCGCCATAGTACGGATTTATCGCCTGACTCGTGCTGAAATAGTCGGCGCTACTCATGAGAACGCGTTTGTTTATCATATCCGCATCATTATACCTGAAATTGAACACGCCCTCCGGACACACACCTAGCTAGTGCGTGCGCCCGGAGGGACGTTAGTGTTCAGCTGACGAGAGCTCTGCCACTCGGGTGGCAGAGCGCACCGGCCGGACGAGGGTGACGAGGGTAGAGCGCCTCAGCGAGGAACGCGAGAGCCTCCAGTACGCCCTCGAACCCCCGCCAGACCTTCAGGTCATAACCGCGGTTGTCGGGCGTACGGACAGCGAACACGTAGTGCTCGAGCTCCGTCTTGCCGAGCCATCTGGCATCGGCCTGCTCGACGAATATCTTACCGTCCGCCGACTGCCAGGCTGCGATGCACTGCGGCTTCGTGATGACTCGAGTGGCTCGCAGCTCCGCGTTGAGCTGGTTGATGTAGCGCGGAGTACGACGGAGCACTTCATCCAGGAAGTGCCGCTTCTTGGGACAGCGGGTGCTGTACCGGATCTGGCGCCCCTTCCAGGACTCCACGGCGACGGCCCAGTGCCGCTTGCCGTAGCCTTCGATACCCCTGAAGCTGTTCTGCATCAGCTTCAGCAGCTTCTTGAGCTTCCTCCGCGTTGCCATGAACCTGAATGCTCCCTCGTTGCCACTCTTGTCGTACCAGACGACAAGGTAGTCGTTTTCGGGCAGCTTTGATTTTGCCACACCCACTCCTTTAGTACGGCGGCGACAGTGCCGCGGTTGGAAAACATCACCAGACGGTTGTCCGGCGATACATCCTCTACGATGGCTTCGTAGCTGAACTTTAGTATAGTAGCACATTCGAGCATCTGTGTCAACGTGACGCCATGTGCCGAATGTGCGACAATAAAGGCTTAAAGAGAAACTAACTTCCTAAGGAGGATTATGAAGAAGGTTTTAGCGTTTGATCTTGATGAAACATTAAATGTCGCCAAAACACCGATGACCCCAGAGATAGCCGAAGTGTTTGCTGAGCTGCTGAACTACTATCCGATGTGCGTCATCTCAGGGCAAAACTTCGACCAGTTCATCCTGCAAGTTGTCGATACGCTGCCAAACGTCACCGAGGCGCAACTCGCCAACCTGCACCTTATGGTAACGCAAGGCGGCCGTTACTACCGCCGCGAAGAGGGCGAATGGAAGCTAGTGTATAACTACGATCTGACCCCGGAACAGGTGGGTAAAATATCGGAAGCACTGGAAGCAGCAGCCAAAGAACTCGGCTATTGGGAAGCAAACCCGGCAGGGGAGATCATCGAAAATCGGCTCAGCCAGGTCAGCTTGTCGGCGCTCGGACAAAAAGCCGCTCCGGAAGACAAGTACAAGTGGGACCCGGACATGACCAAAC
>JAPUDS010000002.1:0-6322 GCA_027492975.1 Candidatus Saccharimonadota bacterium | reverse complement strand
GGACAAAAAGCCGCTCCGGAAGACAAGTACAAGTGGGACCCGGACATGACCAAACGGAACGCTATCGCCGCTCGCGCCAAAGAACTCGCGCCGGAGTTTGACTACGAAGTCGGCGGCACAACGACCATCAATGTCAACGTACCTGGCATGAACAAAACCTTTGGCATAACAAAGCTCATGGAGCAGCTCGGCGTCAACAAAGAAGATATCTTGTTCTTTGGTGACATGGTGCAGCCCGGCGGCAATGATTATCCGGTTGTCCAGATGGGCGTCGATACTATCGCAGTGAAAAAATGGCAGGATACGCTGTTCGCCCTCCGTGGCATCCTCGGAATGAGCCGGTGATACAGCTGACTCACGGCTCCACCCGCGCGACCATCAACCCAGATGGCGCATGGGTTGAAACACTAATATCTGGCGATGCTCCCGTCTTTTTCTCAAAGGCAGCGCTCACACACGAGAGCGGTCAGGACAAGCTTCGCGGCGGGATGCACATCTGTTTGCCAAATTTCGGCCCGGGCGGCGAAAGCGGCCTGGCGCAACATGGGTTTGGGCGAGCCTCTACTTGGGTCGTCGATGAGTGTAGCGAGTCGAAAACAGTACTCCGCCTCAAACCAGACGAGCCGGGGTATGCTGGATTAGACGCAGTACTTACCTACACACTTGAAAGCTCGGCTCTACATGCACGACTGGAGCTCGGCAACCGCGGCGATAGACCGCTCCGCGTCGCACCGGCATTTCATCCGTACTTTGCGCTCGATCCGTCCGAGAAAACCGTCGTCGTCAACGACGAACCATACGAACTTGCTAGCCTTGCCGGAACAGAGTATAGAACGGCGGATACTGCCACACTTCATACGGCAAATCGCCACATCCGCCTGACACAGGAAAACCTCTCGACCTGGGCGATCTGGACTGACCAACTAGGGTCATATGTCTGTGTTGAGCCAACATTCGGGGGTAACCGGTTTCTTGAGCCAGAACAGCCCGACGAGTCGCTCTTGCCTGGACGGACGAAAGAATATTCGTTTGTCATCAGGTGGTAAGAGCTTCCTACGGTAACCAATCATCACATGATAGATACGTACAAGAGTGATTATGGTTAAGTACTAGAACAGATGCGCTACGCCGATAGACCTATCGTTTGTTGCCGTAGACATCATGGTGGCGTTTTGTGACCGGTGGCTTGCCAGTGGCTTTTTTAAACCGAAACCACCACCGAACCCGCAGCAGTCCGATAATCAGTATAGTGATCGAAGGCAATGGCAGTAGTACCCAGGCCGCGGTAATCGTCCAGATATCCGCCGTCGGATTTCCCGCTAAGTGCTGCTCTGTCGCCCAGACTGCAAGCGCCACCGCCATGACTGTCATCAATGCTCCGATCGCTGTCATAAGCCACGGCGAACGAACAGGCGTTGACCCGGCAACGATATCCTCGGCATCATCATCTGGCACGCTCAGTGGTTCTTTGGGTACAGGTGTCTCGCTCATAATTCTTTCTCCATAAATGATAAAAGGTCTATATCTAGTATAACAGAGGTTTGATCTGAGAAATTAGCACTCCTACTTGACGAGTGCTAATTTGTTTGAGTAGAATAGGAGAGTTAATCTATAAGGAGGACACTCGTGAGTACACCTATTTCACCTCTGGCAGACCGCGTCGTGGCTGTCCGCGAAAAAGCCGAAGCCAAAACTGTTAGCGGCCTATATCTGCCAGACACCGCCAAAGAAAAACCGGCGTATGCTACCGTCGAAGCCGTTGGCCCAGACGTCAAGCACATCAAAAAAGGCGACCGCGTCGTATTTAAAGAATACACAACAACCGAGCTGAAGATCAATGATGTTGAGTATTTGGTAGTGAGAGAAGAAGACGTTCTGGCAAAGATTAATTAGCAAATAGCAATTAGTTAATTAACAATACAGTTATGATGAGTGATTGTTGATTTAAAAATCGCTAATTTATTAAAGGAGTATACATGGCAAAAAAAATTTTCTACGACGATGACGCCCGCACCCGCGTTCTAGGCGGTGCTCAAGCGCTATATGATGCTGTAAAAGTTACAATGGGACCAAAAGGCAGGAACGTGGTTATCCAGAAAGGCTACGGAGCCCCAACTATCAGCCACGACGGCGTGACGGTAGCGGAAAGTGTTGATCTGCCGGAAGCAGACGATGCAACGCTCGGCTATAAAGTCGGCGCTGACCTCATAAAAGAAGCAGCAAAAAAGATGAACAAATCCGCTGGGGACGGTACAACAACTGTCACGGTACTGACGTATAACATCTTAAAAGAAGCAAATCGCCTCATAACCGCAGGCCACAACCCGATGGAACTACGCAAAGACGTCGAGGCGGCGGGCGAAAAAGCCATCAGGAGCCTCGAAGCTCTCGCAAAACCAGTCACCGGTCAGCAAGTTGCCGAAGTTGCCAGCATCTCCGCTGGGGACGAATCTATCGGAGCGCTTATCGCTGACGTTATCGAAAAAGTCGGTAAAGACGGTGTTGTCACCGTCGAAGAAGGCAAGGGTCTCAAGATGGAGTCTGAAGTTGTTGAGGGCTTCACGTTTGACCGCGGTTACGTCAGCCCGTACCTCGTCACCGACACGGCCCGTATGGAGGCCGCCTACGAAAAACCGGCTATCGTTATCACCGACGGAAAAGTCAGCTCAGTACAGGAATTTCTGCCGATACTCGAGAAATTAGCTCAAGCCGGCAAAAAAGACGTTGTCCTGATCGCCGAAGATGTCGAAGGTGAAGCCCTCGGCGTGTTGATCCTGAACAAACTAAAAGGCGTCTTTAACACCGTGGCGGTCAAAGCACCAAGTTTTGGCGATCGCCGCAAAGATGTTCTTGACGACATCGCCACCCTGACCGGTGCGACCGTTATCAGCGCTGACCGCGGCATCTCATTTGAAAATGCTGACCTGAGCGTTATCGGTACTGCCCGTAAGGTTATCGTCACAAAAGACGAAACGACCATCATAGAAGGTGCTGGCTCGGCGGCCGAAGTGAAAAACCGGATCGCCCAGATCAAAGCCCAGGCTGAGGCCGCTACCAGCGAGTACGACAAAGAAAACTATGACAAGCGTGCTGCAGCGCTCTCCGGCAAAGTTGCCGTTATCAAAGTCGGCGGCGCAACCGAAACCGAGATAGAGGAAAAGAAGTTCCGCGTTGACGACGCTGTTGCAGCCACAAAAGCCGCTCTGGCCGAGGGTATCGTTCCTGGCGGTGGCGTGACACTCGTGAACCTTGCAGACGGTCTGAAAGGCTCTGACGCGGGCACAGGCTTACTCCGCGAGGCGCTGTACCAGCCGTTCCGCCAGCTTATGCAAAACGCTGGTCTGAATGCCGAAGCACTGCTCGCTCAAGTCCAGACCGCAAAGCCGGGCTTCGGTATCAACGTCAACTCACCGGACGCTATCGTTGATATGAAAGCAACAGGAGTTATCGACCCGGTTATGGTGACAAAACAGGCTATCCAAAACGCCGTTTCCATCGCCGCAACGGCTATGACGATGGGTGCACTTGTGGTTGATATCCCGGAAAAGGAAGCTCCAGCCGCACCTCCCATGGGCGGAATGGGGTACTAAGAGTCGACAGTCTTTAACCGATCGATAGCCTACAGAAAAGAACAAACCGCCTAGTATGCGGTTTGTTCTTTGTTTATCTGTTGGCTATTTACTGTCTACTGTCAGCTAGGCTTGTGGGTGCGCGAAGTAGTCAATCTCTTTGATGACATCGAGCAACGCTTCGGCGCGGCGGCTGTCATCTTCTATGGCTTTTGCGGCTTCGTGCGCCTGTGACACGAGTGATTTGTCATCGGTCGAGCGGATGATGAGAAGCAATGTGTCGAACTTGTCTTCTGGCGAAAGGTTGAGCTTGTCGACGAGCGGACGAAGCTCGGTCAGCGCGTCCTTTTTGATCGCTTCCAGATCGCTGTCGAGTGCTACGGGAGTAGCAGGTTCTACCACCGGTGCTGGCGCTGGTTCCGGCATAGCAACGGGTTCGGGAACGGGAAGTTCGGCCGGCACGGCCAGCTCATCATTCGTCATAACACCGTCATCTGCCGGAGTCGTGTCGGCTGGCTCGTCCGGTGCGGCAACCGGTCCCGCCGGAGCTGTCGTTAAACTGTTATTCATGCTTTCAAGCACTTTGGCGAGCTCTTGATCGTCAGTTGCCGGTGCCTGTCCTGGTGCTGTTATATCCATACCCACCCCTGTTATGATTTTCTATTACTTGGCTCTAGCATATCATAAGCGTAAGGATTTTTGTATACTTGTTTGTATGGATATTCTTGACGACCCAAATCAAATTCGACAACGTGATACAAAAAACGCCCTCGGCATGGCGGGCGAAGAGCCAAAACAACTACTGCAGCGTCTTGAGGTACAGAACTCACCCGAACAGACGCCACACATCGAAACTATCGTCGTTACCGGCATGGGCGGCTCGGCACTTGCCGGCGATATGCTGCGCGACTGGCTGGATTTGCCGCTGCCGTTTCAGGTTGTTAAGGACTACGTTCTGCCAAAATACGTCGGACCTTCGACACTCGTGATCGCCTGTAGTTTTTCTGGCAACACCGAGGAGACACTCTCGGCACTTAGTGATGCGCGAAGTAAAGGCGCCCTCATCGCCATAGCGGCAGGAAAGGGAAAGCTGCTTGAAACCGCTCAGACGGACGGCTTGCCCTACGTCGTCATGCCGTATGACGGTGTGACACCGCGTATGTTCCTCGCAACCAACCTGCGGGCATTTCTGGAGTTACTTATCGCCTACAAGCTTGTCGATGCGTCAGTCCTGCTCGAACTGGAGTCGGCCGCCTCAAATCTTATAGACATCGAAAAGGTATGGGGCGTTGCCGTGCCGTTCAAAGAAAATCCAGCAAAACAACTCGCCTGGCACTGCGCCGGTAAAACAGCGGTATTTTACGCCGGACCGCGTTTTCGTTCTGCCGCGTACAAGTGGAAAATTGCCATCAACGAGTCGGCTAAAAATACCGCCTGGTGCGACGAATACAGCGAGTTCAACCACAACGAATTTATGGGGTGGGCGTCTCACCCTGTCGAGAAACCATTTGCTGTGTTCGACCTCCGCTCCAGCTTTGACGACCCGCGCATAGCGAAGCGCTTTGAGATATCAAACCGACTGCTCAGCGGCCTTCGCCCCAAAGAAACGACCATTACGCTCGAAGGTGAAACCATGCTCGAGCAGTTCCTCTGGAGCAACATCTTAGCCGACTATACGAGCGCTTACCTCGGTATACTCAACGGCGTCGACCCGGCACCGGTGCCGCTTATCGAGAAGTTGAAGCAGGAACTAGCGAAGCCGTAGTTTTTCGGCGACTTTCGCTAGTACTTCGTGGTCAGGCTCGGCTCCTTCTCGGTCTGCGCCGTGTGTTTCGGCGTTAACCCCAAATGGCATGACATGCACATGGTTGTGCGGCACGTCCGTGCCAACAACAGACAGTTTGACATACGGCTTGCCAGAAACCTTGCGGTAATGCGTGGCTATTTTTTTCACCGTCGTCATGAGCTGAGTATACTGCTCGTCTGTTAAATCCCACACAAACTCGGCTGGTGTTTTGTGAACAACCAGCGTATGCCCCTCGCAGGCAGGGTAAATGTCGAGAAACGCAAACGTATGCTCGTCCTCATAAATCTTATGGCAGGAAATCTCCCCTTTGATGATTTTCGTAAAAAGCGTGTCTTGCATACCGGCTATTATACACATACCGATATGTATCACACTTTTCTGCTATAGCATAAAAATGTGATAGACAGGGGCGGGGAAGATGTTTTACTTGCCAAAGTGAAGTCTCTTGCGATACTATACCGTTAGCGCTTTCACGTAGAGCGCGTCTAACAATTTGGCACAACCCAACCTAACCTGAGTAATGAAAATGAAAGGCATGGTTGAAAAACGCATTCAACACAACTGAACCCGTCGTTCAGGTCTCGTTGAATGCGTCATGACTGGAAACAGTCATGGGGGTTTCGGCCCCGCCTAGCGGCGGGTTTTGTGTGTCCTGAAACCTTTCATACATACCAGCATAGAGCGCAACACAGAGGAGGAGAGACATGCCACGACTACCAAAACCAGGAAGCGATAGCGGAGAGTGGGGAGATATACTGAACGACTATCTTTCCGCAGCCCATAAACAAGACGGTACTCTCAAAGACAATGTTGTCGGTAGTGCTCAACTCCAAGACAATGCCATAACAACCATACAACTAGCAGATGATACTGTTACTGAAGCTAATCTATCTCCTGAAGTAGTAGATAAACTAAACACTCCTCCCTCCTGGACAGACCTTACCGA
>JAPUDS010000001.1 GCA_027492975.1 Candidatus Saccharimonadota bacterium | reverse complement strand
AGCACTATACGGCCAGAAGGACCACATGAAACTCTCTCTTCGAGCCAACTCGTATGCCCAATTGAACAGTTGTCCCTGAAATAACTGCTAAGGATATTACCTTTATTATTTTCAACAATATTATTGTAAACAACCTTTAGTTCTGAACTTGCTCTTGATAGTTCTGTGAGCACCTGTTTCTCAAGTACGTATGAACTGAGCCGAAGGCCGCCAATTAACAGTAACGCAACGCTCGCTATACTAAACAATATTATGAGACGTTTGCTTGGTCGGAATTTTGTCTTTTTCTTTACGCTCACCATAACTAGTATTTTACCTCACCTTTCCTAAAACTTATAATCGTCTGTGCTTTATGAAATATATGATGACAACCAAAGCAAACACCAAAACAATACGTCTTCTTTTACAGAGGTAATCTTACGCAATCTATCAAATGCTCTTTTAATATCTTGTATACTTAATTTAACCGATCGGTTAAATTAAGTATACAGTTTTTCGAAAGACTTACTGAGAAATGAAGAAGAGTAGAGGTAAGGGCAGAACAAAAGCAACAAAGAGGTGCCTCTACTAAGTTTTCACGCGCATATTCTTGGCAGGCGCCTATCGTTTTTCGATAGTATAGCTTGGAAGAAAATCGGGGACATCCTTTCGACAGCTCAGACTATATGACCACTGCTTAGTCGCCGTACTCTGTCCGTAGCTTCCATCACAAACAATGCCGTGGTACGGAGATACATAGTCTAGCGATACACCTTCAAAATACTGGCTGTTATAAATGTTCGCTTTAGCATTGGAATTTAAGCTATTACCCATTACGGAGCTCTCCATTATGCGTCCCGCTCTCTCGAGTCCAATGTCATTCTTTAATACAATGACGCCCCTTACCCCGCACACAATACGCCCTCTACCTATTTCGACACTTGATTCCGAGCATTTATTACCAAAATCTGAGCTCGCTACATTATTGGTATTTGCTGTGAGCATTTGATTATATAGCGCCCTCATATGTGTATTCAATTCAGACAGCTCACTCAGAGTTCTTCTTTCCTCAAGATTCGAATTCAACCACATAATCCCAACCAATAATAGCACCGCGCCTAAAGCACTAAGGATTACGACAGACCGTTTACTTAGTTGCTGTTTTACTTTTTTTGACTCTTTCTTCGTAGTAACCACGATAGTTATTTTACCCTACCTTTCCTAAAACTTATAGTCGTCTGTGCTTTATAAAATACACTGTCAGTACAACGACAGTCAGTACAAGGGCGACCGCCAGCATACTATATGCCTTCGTGTTTGTTGCTTCTGAGCTGGTGAAAGGAGCCGTTTCGTCGGCTGTATCTTGTGTTGGAGTGAGGTTGGTGCCAAAACCAAAGCCCGGATATGCATCAAGTGATGCACCAAAATGCAGATTCACGTCTGTCAGAACGGCTGGTATTTCGAATTTCGCAATAGCCTGTTTAGTAGCAGCACTTTGGGTATTTTCACCTAAAATTATCGGTGATTTTTCCGATTCGTTTGAGCCGTCTTGTTCAGATAACGTAACATCAGTATCGCACGCATCGTCGATACCATTACCGTTACGATCAACCCCTAACGCTCCTCCCATGACACACACCTCTTGGTCGTTTGGAATCCCATCTCCATCAAAGTCAGTAGCGCTCGCAATAACATAAAGATACTGATAAACATCGTGTGCCTGTCCACCGATATCGTTATAGAGAAGGCGCAGTGTGTGCACACCAGGCTCGAGGCTCGACGGAATCACAAATTCTCCGGCTGCTGTACCGTCGGCTTGTACCGTCATCGTACCGAGCGTGACAGGCGTCGACTGAGCAACTACAGTTATGGTCGCATCTTCAACTGGAAGGCCGTTGTCATCCTTCCCTATAGAATAGGCTACGCTGATACTCTGGCCATGCTCTACGACTATATTTTTTGTTAGATCCTGGCTGACACTCCCCTGGACCCGGTACGCATCATTTGTATCACCGACAAGTGCTCGGTACAGATCTATTATTGGCCTTTCGCTAGTTGCTCTTGGGACAGGCATTCCGCGAGTCAGACTATCGGTTTGCTGGCGAATAGTTCCTGCAAGCAACTGATAACCGAGTGCTTTCGGATGATAACTTGACACGAGCGCATGCTCCAAAGCATCGAGAATTGAGCTATTTGGCATATTCTTCGCGTCAAAGAAAAAGCCATGTGCCGCCTGTGCAGCATTTCCGCAAATTCGATGATCTTCTCCACCCGCAAGAAATGCGTGCGTTACGTCAACATAGAAGACGCCTGCCCGTTCTGCCGCCAGCTTTATCGACGCATTGAGATAATTAACCAAACTATTAGCAAAAGTCTGTTCTTCTAAGTCCATGAACTGCCCACAGGTACTTTCGGCAAACATCTGAGGATAGCCGAGAACATATAGTTTCGGGTCCGGTCCCGATAGGGTTTGCTTGATGGTAGCAAACGTCACAGAAAGTTTCGGAATCTTCGATGCTATGAGATCGGCTAGTTTCTCTCTATCATCACGTGATGAATAACAACTTATATTTACGACACAGCTTGTGATGATGTCTTTGAAGCCTATGTCGTTGCCGCCGATACTTATCGTTGCCACTGATGGTTGGTTTTCTTTTACTAACGATAACTGGGGGATGTACCCGGGTAAATTTGATTGTTTTGCATATTGGATAGTTATTGTGTTTAATAAAGATCGCCTTGCCTGGGGAGGACCTAGCCTTATATAATCATCATCAAGACCTGAGAACACCACATCCTGTATCACCGCCCCCGAACATGCCACCGAATCATAAAATGTTGGCGAAAGATACTTATTTAGCAGTTCGGAGTACGCGACTCTCGACTGATGACAAAAATTATAATCATTCTCATCTGCCCAAAAGTTTGTTGCTTCGTAGTAATTCCCCGCTCCCTCCCCTGAGCTAAACGAATCCCCCATCGCCAAATACCGCACCGCCGGCTCGCTGGTGTCTGTCTCGAGAGTGAAGAAGGCGTATTTACCCTCGCCGTTATATAGATAGTTTACTAGCAGACGTAGTTTTGATTCGGTAACGAACCGCACTTCAGAAGCAGACCACCACACAAACTTCGATGGATCAGGGAGAGTTGCTTTTACGGCATCGGTAACGGTCTGAGTGAGATCTCTTGAGGCGCAGTCCCGCGATGCGTAGTCAGGCTTTTCTGCTTCGCAGCTTGTTAGGTCGTAAAGTTTAAGGCCTTTGTCGTAGGCATGGGTTGCAACCGTATTGCCGCTACTAGAAATGCTCGTGTAGACTCCGTATTGCGGTGCGAAGCTGGGTGCAAATGACAGTACAGAAAAGTCGGTCGTGTCGATACGCAGTTGACCGGCGCCTGCAGCATGAACGTAGAGCCATTTGCCATTTGGTGAGTAAGATACCCCCGAGACTGTTCGTATATCGAGCGGACGCCCGTCTGCATAGGTAAACTTGTGGTCGAACTGTCCTTTCGGTGAGCGAACGATATTGTCGGCGTTGTCTTTTGACAGGACGCTGAACAGCGCAGGCACATCGTGGGTGTAGTAGAGCTCTGATGGACCGGGAACATAGTCCGCGTATGAATTTGTCACCATAGCCATACCATTTGTTCCAGGATTTGCGAACGTCAATGGATGGTGGTAGTCAGATAGGTCGAGCTGCTGCCACTGAGTGCCGCCAAATGGTAAGATGCGTTTGTAACCTAGATAGGCGTTTGTCCCTGCCACGACGCACTCGTTCTGGAGAACATTCTCTCGCCATGAGCTCCAGCCGCTACCATACCATCCCCATGCGTAGCCGCCGACCACTTCACAGGGTATGTTGTCATGATAGTATGTATCGCCGTCATGCCCTTCGTAGTCGCTGAGTTTTGTAGCGGTGACGATACCGTTTATCCAGTCGGGATGCGGTTGAGAGATATCTGTTGCCTGGGTGGTAGATGGAAGGGTGAACAGCAATCCTAGTGCACAGAAAACAACAAAAAGTATGCGCAAAGCTGAGAGTTTGCTGGATATCATAGTTATACTTTACCGGTTGGCCTCCGTGAAAGCAACTACATCCTGGCAAATTCTTGCATCGCTGTATATTTTCCGTTATCATACAGTTAATGCTTACATTGTTTTTTAAGCAGTAACAATTTGGCAAACCCAACCTAACCTGAGTAGCTCTGCGGCGAAAAGTATGGTTGAAAATCCGACTAAGAAATACTGAACCCGTCATTCAGGTATCTTAGTCGGTCATACCCGGAAACGGATGTGGAGACTTCGGCCCCGCCTAGCGGCGGGTTTTGTGTATAGCTTTATAGACAAACTACTGACTGCTAGACTATACTAACAACCATAAGACTTATGCATAAGATAGATGAAGTAATGTACTTTATTTAGGAGGGAGCGACAACAACACCATGACAAGACTACCCACCCCAGGCTCTGATGCCGGTGCATGGGGCCAAATCCTCAACGACTATCTCTCAGCTGCTCATAAAGCAGATGGTACGCTAAAGGATAATGCTGTTACTGGTATTACTATAGCTGACGATTCAGTTACAGAATCTAACCTATCTCCTGAAGTAGTAGACAAACTAAACTCTGCTGGTGTTAGTTCTGTAGCTACACTAACAGGAGATATAACATCACCTGATCTTGTAGATGCACTAGAGACAGATCTCAGACTTCAGTATGCTCCGGTGGCTGGATCGAATTTGACGGCTAGTGGAACTGATTCTTGGGCGGAGGGATATATGACTACGGCGAGTGGGAATTTTGCGCATGCGGAAGGGTTTGAGACTGTAGCGAGTGGGAACTTTAATCATGCCGAAGGCAAGACTACTATTGCAAGTGGACACGGAGGCGCCCATGCGGAAGGATACCAAACTACAGCTAGCGGAGACTACTCGCATGCAGAAGGCTACTATACAGTTGCCGGCACTAATTCTGCCTCTCATGCGGAGGGGTATCAGACGACTGCGAGCGGGTATGCCACTCATACGGAAGGACACCAAACAGTGGCAAGTGGCTCCGGTTCGCACGCGGAGGGGAATAACACAAAAACAACCGAGTCTTCATACGGGGCTCATGCGGAAGGGGTAAACACAGAAGCCACTTCCTACGGTTCACACGCCGAAGGTGGCGCAACTAAAGCAACTGCATTTACATCTCATGCCGAAGGTGATCACACTCTCGCAAGCGAATCTCGCTCCCATGCTGAAGGCTATTTTACTACAGCAAGTAGCCATTGGTCCCACGCCGAAGGAGGTTACACAACCGCTTCCGGGCTAGCCTCCCACGCTCAGGGCGAGTATACAACAGCTAGTTCCGACAGAACTCATGCGGAAGGCTATTACACCACAGCCTTTCGCTCCTTTGAGTCGGCTCGTGGTTTCGGTAGCTTTGTTCAACAAGCATGTATCCCGGCTACTTCCGGCACCGCTGACCAAACGAGTGTTACCTACGTCGCCGGCACCGGTATTATCACCATTCCACTCCATGGAGGCATAACAAGAGGCAAAGTAACCGTCATGACAGAAGATGGAACTATCTCATGGGATATTGTGTTTTCAGCTAATAACAACGCTACTACGTATGCTACTAGGGCAACAGGAACAGTTTCTATTCTTGCTAGTGTAGGAACAACTGCAACTACCTATGGTACTTCTGCTATAACATGGACAGTATCAGGAAACTCTACTGGACAAGTCATTATCACTCCGAGTGCTGCGCCACCTGCGAGAAGGGTGTGGTGTGAGTTGTTGCAGCTTGGGTCGGTGACGCAGACGAGGCCGGCGTAAACTTTAGTCAATCACGAGTACTTTCGTGACAACTGGCTGGTCGCCGGTCGTTACAACTACCGCAAGCCGCATGTCGGCGTCATCGGCTTTGTTCCAGTGAGCGTATATCCGAGCAGCAAGCTTCATCTGGTTTAGCTTCTTTTTTGTTATCGCCGCCAGCCCGCCACCATGCCGATCGGTCTTCCGATGTTTAACCTCGACAAAATACCACACACCGTCTTTTTCGGCTACGATATCTATCTCGCACGCCTTGGTCTTCCAGTTGCGCTCAACAACATTGTAGCCGTGAGCATGCAAATATTCAGCAGCTACGTCTTCAGAACTATCACCGATCTCCCGCGTCGTTACGGGAGGACGTTCCTCCCGTAGTTCCCTGGTAGTCTCTTTGCCCAGCAGTTCGGCTATAGGTGCGAAGCTTTTGCGGTGCAACGGTGTCACACCGAGCAATTTCAGTGCTTCAACATGCTGCTTCGTCCCGTACCCAACATGCGAACCAAAACCGTAGCCTGGATATAACGCGTCTTGCTCCTTCATAAATGTATCACGAGCAACTTTCGCGAGTATACTGGCGGCACTGACGCTCGGCACGAGTAGGTCTGCTTGTTTCATGGTCGTAACATACGGACCTTTGCCGGTGTCCTTTAGAAAATTTACCGTTCCGTCGATAACGATCTCGCTATACGGAACCGTTACCTGCTCAAGTGCTCGTCGACAGGCCAGCTCGCACGCCTTGCTCATACCCACTTTATCCAGCTCTTCCGCACTCACCCACCCGAGTCCGCAGCTCAGCGCTTTTTCACGAATCAGGACGTCGAGCGCCTCACGTTTTTTCTTCGTCAGCTTTTTACTGTCAGTTAGCCCTTCGATCTCGACACCACCTAGCACCACCGCGCCGAATACTAGCGGCCCAGCCCACGGTCCCCTACCAACTTCATCTATACCAACTATCATATAGATAGATTATAGAATAATGTTCGATATATACACTAACAAAAAAGACTCCGGAGAGTCCTTTTTCGTAAATACTAGATCTAGCTTATGCGTTTTGCTTGTGCGCAGCCTCGACTTCAGCAGCTTTTGCGTCAAGTTCAGCCTGTTTTGCGGCTTCTTCGGCGGCTTTCGCTTCGGCTTCTTTTGCCAGCTCTTCTTTCATGCGTGCTTCAGCTTCTTCGGCTTCTTTGTCATGTACGTCGTTTACCGACTCGCGGTCGAACTGGACAGCCGAAAGACGTGCGCCCTTACCGCTTCGCTCGCGGAGGTAGCTGAGGTAGTTGCGGCGAACTTTCGAACGCTTTGTAACTTCGATCTTAAGAACAAGCGGGCTATGGATGAGGAAACTTTTTTCAACACCAACCCCCGAAGCAACTTTGCGGACAGTAATGCGGCTTGTGACGCTATTTTTGCGATCACATCGGATAACAACGCCTTCAAAAATCTGCGTGCGCTCCTTGTTGCCTTCTTTGATCTTCTGGTGAACACGAACCGTGTCACCCGAACGAACGTCCACAACCTTTTTCTTCATGGACTCTTTATTTACTTTGTCGATAATAGCAAAACTCATGACTTACTCACTTTATAAATTATTTGACGATTCGACTGTCAATTCTACCACAGACAAGAGTAAAAGGGAAGGTTTATTTCTCCGGAGTTGTCTGCTGAGGCTGTGTCACGTCAGTCTGCATGGCAACCACTCTCAGTTTCTTCCTAGATGACGCCATAGATACGATGCCAGCAATGAACAGCACCATACCGATAGGAATAACGAAAAGCACATACGGAAGCACGACACCTGCCAGATCAGCATTGCAACCGGCATTGCCGTTACAGCTACCTACCATTACCGTTACTACGATACCACCGCCGAGAAGTAGTACGGCGCTCAGACCGAGCAGTATACCACCCCAGATCTTGGCCATTTTATCAACTCGAATAAGGTAGTCCACCCCGCCCTCTCTGACGATTTGATCAGTGTTAGGCACTTGCTGCTCGGGGGTTTGTGTCTGATCCATATGATTTATAGTATCATACCGTTTATACATAACAAGGTATACTAGAGGGATGGACTACAACAAACTCGCACTCGAACTACATAAAAACCATAAAGGAAAGATAACCACGTCGTTACGGGACGCGTCGAAACTCGACAGAACCAAACTCAGCGCCTACTACACGCCAGGCGTCGCCGAGGTCAGTCGCGTCGTCGCTGCCGACCCGAGCCAGCTGCCAGTATATACATGGACGAACAATCTTGTCGCGGTCATCTCTGACGGCTCAGCCGTTCTCGGGCTCGGTGACATAGGCCCGCGCGGCAGCATGCCTGTCATGGAAGGCAAGGCGCTGCTCTTCAAACACTTCGCAGATATCGACAGCATACCGATAACACTCGACGTTCATACGCCGGACGAGATCGTCGCTGTCGTCAAAGCTATAGCACCGAGCTTTGGGGCGATCAACCTTGAAGATATCGCCGCACCAAAGTGTTTCGAGGTCGAAGAACGTCTCAAAGCCGAGCTGGACATACCGGTATTTCACGACGATCAACACGGAACCGCCGTGGTTGTTCTTGCCGGACTCATAAATGCCATGAGAGTTACTGGCAAGAAGTTATCAGACTGTAAAATTGTTACTATCGGTGCGGGTGCAGCCGGCACGGCTATCATGAAACTTCTCCACAAATACGGTGTCGGCTCGCTGCTTGCCGTCGACAGCAAAGGAATCCTCTCCGCAACCCGCGATGACTTAAATGATGAGAAAAAAGCACTCCTACCCTACCTCGACACGTCGGTTTCAGGGTCGCTTGAAGACGCTATATCAGGTGCTGATGTATTTATCGGTGTTTCTAGGCCAGGTCTCCTCACGACCGAGATGGTCAAGAAAATGGCCGACCAGCCTATCATCTTCGCACTCGCCAACCCAACGCCAGAGATTATGCCGGATGAGGCGAGGGCCGCCGGCGCAGCCGTTGTCGCAACTGGCCGCAGCGACTTTCCGAACCAGGTCAACAATGCGCTCGCTTTCCCGGGTATCTTCCGCGGTGCCCTCGATAATGGCGTCAAAAAAATCACCGATGATCACAAAATTGCTGCTGCCGAAACTATCGCGAATCTCGTAGAGAACCCAACTGCCGACGAAATCATCCCGTCACCGTTTGACGACCGGGTTGTCCCAGCTATCGCGGGTGTTATTTTGTAGTAGAATTAGTTGAACCCTTGACTTTATTTGTAGTTTTTGCTATAATAAAAAGTTAAGCTACCTAGCTCAAACTGCCGCAAGGCACGCCCCTTGAAAGGAGGTGGCAGCAATGCCCCTCGTCTATCTCTGACTACCCCCGGCAAGCTTCCAGGCAAACAGTCCTGGACTTGTCCGGGGCTATTTGCTTTATAAGACTCTGTTGATTTCCTCCAGCGTCGTCTCGCCGCGAAGGACTTTGAGAAGACCGTCCTGAAGCATAGTGACCATACCTTGTTTTTGAGCAGTTTCTTCTATCTGTTTGACGTTGATATCGTGGACGTCGCCGCGAATAAACCGTTGCACTTCGTCGTCGATGAGCATCTGTTCAAATATCATCATACGCCCCTTATAGCCAAACGGTGCGTCATCACTTGAGCCCGGTTTATAGAGGCGGATAGTATCAAGATCTGGTCGTTCGACACCCTCAGGCAGACTACCGAGATTGTCGCGAATCCACCGCTTTGTCGTTTCGTCAGGTTCGTACTCTTGCTTCGTCGCGTCATCGAGTCGGCGAACTAGTCGCTGTGAGATAACCATGCGTATGGCATTTGCAAAGATAGGGTTTTGACCGATCATATCAACCATACGGCTAAATGCTGCTGCAGCTGAAGCAGCGTGAAATGTCGTTAGTACCAAATGTCCCGTTATAGACGCCTGGATAGCTGTTTTTGCCGTGTCAACATCGCGGATCTCACCGATCATAACAACGTCCGGGTCAAGGCGCATAACAGCGCGCAAGTTGTCAGCAAAGGTCTTGCCACCGCCAGTATCGATAGGGATTTGCGATATGCCCGGAACGCTGATTTCGACCGGATCTTCCAGTGTGATAATCTTGCGAGCCGGGTTGTTAAGTGCGTTGATGATACTAAAAAGCGTCGTTGACTTGCCAGCTCCCGTCGGACCGACCACCATCACCATACCATGCGGATGCGAGATAATCTCCCTGAGTGCATTCTCACGTTTTTCATCAAACCCCAGCTGATCGATGTTCAGCAGCGACTCATCAAAGTTAAACAGACGTACAACAACGTCCATACCAAACGTTGTTGGTACTGTTTCTATACGCATATTCACCGTCTTCCCGGGGGTGGTGATGGAGTCGCGCTGCATATGGCCGGTCTGGGATTCATTCGCCGCCGTTGAAATATTTGCACGAGAAGCCAGTGCACCGGTGAGAACACGGTATTTGTCATGACTAATCTCCGCAACCGGGTGCAATGCACCGTCAACCCGTAGTCGTATCCGTACATTGTCGCGCTGATTTTCTATATGTATGTCGCTCGCGCTCAAACGGTCTGCCTGGTCAATAAGATAGTCGAGGATTCTATCGCTCCCGACCGACTCAAGCGTGTCAGACACGGATCGCAGCGTGTCGCTATCGCCTTCTCGCGCAATCTTTACATCGTCGTACACAATTTCTTTCGGCGGATCATAGCGGAGCATCAGCTCGCGGAAACCGGCGTTGCTTATGAGGTAGAAAAAAGCCGACCTACCGTCATTACTATAGGATGATTCAAGTTGACGCAGGACAGACTGCGGTGTCGTCGACGTCACCAAAAAACTATAGGCTTTACTCTCGGCGTTGACATCAAGCGGCACCATCTTGCCATCGTACATTTCTTTGATACTTAAAACGTCTTTGTGCAGTTCCAGCGAATCAACAACACCACGCGTATCAAAATACTGCATGTTCAGCAATGCCGCACGCTGTTGCGTCGAGCGTTCATCCTGGTCGCGGTAGCGCCGCGCCTGTTCGTCGTCATTCATTACCCTTATTGTAGCAAATAAACGCAAGCATTTTAAATCTGAATCTCGAAAACCTCCCCCGACTCCGCATTTTTCTTGACCTACAAAAAGCCAAATAGGACAGAAAATCATAGTTGGCGATTTGGCGAATGCGGGGAGTGGGGAGTGTTTTCGGGATTCAGGTTTTTAAAATGATAGTATGTATATATGCCCGAAGTCATCGTTCTCGCCCACAATATCCGTTCAGCACATAACATCGGTTCGATCTTCCGTACCTGCGACGGATTTGGCGTCCGCGAGATCGTCCTGAGCGGCTACAGTCCCGCACCGGCCCACCTGGAAGATACGCGTTTACCACACCTCAGAGAGAAAATTACTAAACAGATCCATAAAACCGCACTCGGCGCCGAAACGACCATGCCATTTCGCGTTACAAAATACCCGCCTCTCAAAGAACTAAAAAAACAAGGCTACCGCATCGTTGCGCTCGAACAGTCAACAGAGAGTATCCTGCTGCAAAATTATCCGGTACCGGCAAAAATTGCCCTCCTTCTCGGGGAGGAAGTTGACGGCATCTCGTCAGAGCTACTAAAAGCATGTGATGATATCGTCGAAATCCCCATGCAAGGCAAGAAAGAATCATTCAACGTCAGCGTCGCGACCGCTGTTGCCCTTTACCAATTTACCGTTTGTGAGCTACAATAACGTATAGGTAGCATGAAAAAACCAACAACAAACCATATCTTTCATATCAGCCGCCTTTTCCTCGTTAGTCTCCTGGCCGTGGCGTTGCTCGCTGTGCGCAGCGACTCTGGAAATGCTCTGCGTCTCACCTACAAAAAGGACGTGCTTGCCTACGCTTCAAATATGACCATCGCCGACCTACTGACCTCCGCGAACGAAACCCGGTCATCAAATGGTCTTTTACCTCTCACTCTCAGCAGCAATCTCAACACATCCGCTCAACTGAAAGCGAACGACATGGTCGCAAAAAATTACTGGTCTCACACAGCACCCGACGGCACTGAGCCATGGTACTGGTTTCACCAGGCGGGTTACGCGTACTCTGTTGCTGGTGAAAATCTAGCCTATGGCTTCGATACTGGCTCAGAGGTGACAGTCGCTTGGCTCAACAGCCCAACACACAAAGCAAACTTGCTTGGCGACTACGAAGATGTTGGGTTCGGTATCGCAAGCAGCGCGAGTTTTCAAAATGGAGCGAACACGGTCGTTGTCGCACATTACGGCAAGCAACGTGCCGCAGATACAGTAGCCGCAAACCTCATACCAGAAACTCTTAGCTCGTCGACAACATCCGCTAACACGACCAGTGGATCGATGACTGTTTTTGAATTTCTAAGACAAGGATATACACCGACAACGGCGAGTGTTGGTATAGGTCTCGTGGCTATCGCCGTGGCCGGGTTCGCACTAACACACCGCGCTTTCCTAAAGCATGCTCTGCACAAAGGTAAACGATTTGCGGCTCACCATCCGCTCGTCGATGTTCTACTTGTTGGGATAACCGTTGGTCTTATACTTACAACAACCGTCGGTCACTCACTGTAAAATACTACTTCAGAACAACACAGTCACTGCCATAAATGTCACCGATGCGACCCGTCAATACATCCGTCGGATCGATCCGAAACGGCAAACGAAGCGCTGATTTGTTTTCAGTACCAAGTACAAGGATGATTTCATTGCTCCCTGGAAATTCGTTTAGTGTTTTCTTGAGCGTGAGCAGTGAAGTGTGATCGTCGGGATTTTTAACATGAACAAATAATTTTTTAGGGGTATCATCGACAGGAACATACGTCACATTTGATGGCTCGATCGTCGGAGCGGATGTTGTTTTCTCCGCCATAGATTTCGCCTTTGGAGTTTTCATCTTTTTGCCTGAAGCTTGATAGTTATCTAGTTCGTCATTGGTGACAAAGATAATTTCTTCCGCGATCACCTTCGCCTCACCGAGCGAATTACCATCGCGATCAGTGCTCGAAACCCTACCCGAGACTTTAACAACCGCATCTTGAACAAGCTGCTCGCCGAGTACCTCAAACAATTTTGGAAAGACGATCGCTTCGCCTTCGCCTGATTGATCCTCTATCTTCACAAACGCCATCTTGCCGCCAGTTTTCGTGATGATCGTTCGCACACTGCTCAGAACCCCACCAATGGTCACTGTTTTTTTGTCATGGCCAACTTCTAAACTCCCGAGCTGTACTGTCTGCTCGGCAAAATAATCATCGTACCTGTCGAGCGGATGCGCACTCAGATACAACCCGAGCAACTCACGCTCCCACTGCAAACGTTCACGCTCATGATGCTGCTCAGGTGCAGCCTCTACGACAACATCCGGTATTTCAACCACCGAACCGAGACCCCCAAAGAGATCGGCTTGGTTGCTGAGCGCATCTTTCTGGATCCGTGAACCGTACGCCACGATAGTATCGAGATTAAACAGTAGATCCGAACGAGAATTGAACGCGTCGAATGCGCCAGCTTTTATGAGCGACTCCCATGCTTTGCGGTTAAATTTGCTCGTGCTGACACGCCTGGCAAAATCACCAACACTGCTAAACGGTCCGTCTTCGTCGCGTGTTCGAAGGATTTCTTCCACAGCGGCCGTTCCCACTCCTTTCACCGCAGCCATACCAAAACGAATTTTATTTTCATTTGGCACAACGGCAAACTCAACAAACGACTGGTTAACATCCGGTGCAAGCACGGTCAGACCACCGTGTCGACACTCGGCGATTTCTATAGCGAGTCGCTCCACGTCATCGGCATCGCTCGTCATGAGCGCCGCCATAAATGCATCGGGATAGTGCGCTTTCAAGTACGCTGTCCAGTAAGCGATAAGTCCGTAACATGCGGCGTGACTCTTGTTGAAACAGTAGTTGGCAAATTCTTCGAGCTGATCCCAGAACTTTTCGGCGACTTCTTTAGTAGCGCCGCCGTGTTGTATGGCGCCTTCTACAAAATCTACCTTAACCTTACGCATGAGATCAATTTTCTTCTTACCAACCGCTTTACGAAGCGTATCCGCCTGGCCGCCGGTAAAACCACACCACTCTTTCGAAATCTGCATAAATTGTTCTTGATACACGAGAATCCCGTACGTGTTTTTAAGCGAATTTTCCAGCCCTGGATGCAGATAAACTATTTTCTCCTCGCCGTGTTTGCGCCGGATAAAGCTTTCGATAAACTGCATCGGTCCTGGTCGGTAAAGCGCCACCATGGCGATGATATCGTCAAACCCACTCGGCTTTAGTTCTTTTAAGTAACGTTTCATGCCGGCAGATTCGAGCTGGAATACACCAGTCGTATCGCCGCGTTGAAAGAGTTGGAATGTTTTTTCGTCATCAAGTGGGATAGACCCCAGTTCAATCGTGTTTTTATACACCTTGCGAATAATACGAAGTGCGTTGTTGATGATCGTTAAGTTCGAAAGGCCAAGAAAGTCCATCTTGAGCAAGCCCAGTTCTTCTATCGGTCCCATAGGGTACTGCGTCGCTACGACACCTTTTTGCGCCATTTCAAGCGGTGCAAACTTCACGATATCATCCGGAGCGATAACAACACCGGCCGCATGAACACCATGCGAACGAATAGTTCCTTCAAGTCGAACCGCGTAGTCTATCACTTGCTTTGCTGCTTGACTATTCTCGTATTCGCGTCGCAGATCTGGATCTTTTTCAGCACTTACCTTGAGAGGTATGTGACGGCCCTGAACGGGGGGTGGAATGAGTTTTGCGAGTCGGTCAGCCTCGCCGTATGGAACCTGTAGCACGCGTGCTACATCACGCACTGCTGCACGTGCAGCCATCGTGCCAAATGTTGCAATATTTGCTACACGTTCAGTCCCGTACTTTTCAACACAGTACTGGATAACTTCGTCACGGCGTGTGTCCTGAATATCGATGTCGATATCAGGCATCGAGATACGATCCGGGTTCAGAAAACGTTCGAACAGAAGATCATAATGCAGCGGGTCAAGTTCAGTGATGCGAAGCGCATAAGCGATGATAGAACCGGCAGCAGAACCACGTCCCGGACCAAAAACAATTCCCTGATCCTTCCCCCAGTTGATAAAATCCTGGACGATCAAGAAATAACCATTGAACCCCATATTGTCGACAACGCCGAGTTCATACTCAACCCGCTGAACCATTTCAGAGTCTAGTAACTTCCGAACTGCTTTTTCGTCTAGTTCGGCTGCTTCGTTACGACTTTTACCCGCGTACCGATGTGCGAGACCATTCCAGACGAGTTTATGAAGATACGTCTTTTCGGTAAACCCTTTCGGTGTCGGAAATGTTGGAATGAGTATTTTGCCGAACTCAAAATCAACATTGCATCGATCGGCAACCACTTTCGTGTTCCGAATAATTTCCGGATGCTCCTCGCCCCATCTTTCTATGATATCTTTTGGATCAGTGACATGAAGATGAACGTTCTTGAGACTCATACGATCTTCATCGGCAAGATACGCACCCGTCCCAACACATAACAAAATCTCATGAGCGTCCTGATCGTCGGCATTGACATAGTGCGCATCGCTCGTCAGAACACATGGGATATCAAGTTCTGCGCCCAACTTAAAGACATAGTCGTTCATCTTCCGTTGCTCAGGCATCTCATTGTGATCCTGAATTTCCAGATAGTATCGATCGCCAAAAACCTTTTTATACCAGGCCGCAACCTCTTTTGCCCCTTCGTAATCATCGAGCTGCAACCGTTCGCCGACCTCTCCACCAAGACAGGCACTCATAGCGATCAGCCCTTCGTTATGCTTTTCAAGAAGATCGTGGTCGATACGAGGCTTGTAGTACATACCCTCAAGGTTCGCAGTCGTACTGAGCTGCATGAGGTTTTGGTAGCCTTCGTTATTCATCGCAAGCAAGATGAGATGGAAGCGCGCCTTGTCTTTTGCCGGGTCGCGGTCATGAATTGTCCGCGAGGCGACATACGTTTCTATACCGATAATCGGTTTTATATCCTGGTTAACACACGACTTATAAAACTCTATCGTTCCCGAAAGCGTCCCGTGATCAGTGATAGCAACCGCGTGCATACCGGTATCTTTAACCCTACCGACTAGTTCGTCGATTTTTGTCAGTCCGTCGAGTAAACTATGATGCGTATGGTTATGAAGGTGGACATAATCAGACGCCACCAAACTATCCTGTTTCTTCACTTTCCCTCCGCTCATATCTTGTCTTCTATTGTACTACGAAGTGAGCGGTATGCGAACTCGCAGGTACGACAACAAGGCGTTGCTGCTATATCCTATATCGTCTTATCGCTGCAGTACGTCAAGGAGTCGTTCTATGATCGGCCAGTCAAACCTACTCAAAATCCATACTATGAGCGCAACAACGACAGTACCACCGAGAAACGCACCGAGCCCAAAGAAAACACCACGGATAAAGTTTATACCGTAGATGCGTTTTCTGTTCCGATACACGTCGTTAAACATGTCATCCAAAAAGATCTGTCGCTCGCTAGCGAGCCGCTTCTTCTCAGCTTTGACCTTTTTGTCGGACTTTTCGGACATAGCAAAAGTAGAATTACTTTGACGATGGGTTGTTGAAGCCTTCTTTCGCGCCCTTTACCGCACTTTCGGTGCGGTTACGCAAGTCTTTCGCCTGTGCTTCGAGATCACTCTTTACTTCTTCCGCTTTCTTCTTGACGTCTTTAGCTGTGTCTTCAGCGGCTTTTTTTACTTCACCAGTCTTCTTCTCGGTCGCGTGTTTGATCTCGTCAGCCTTTTTCTTCAGATCCTCTCGAGTTTCTTTACCACTTTTTGGAGCCGTAAGTAATGCCGCAACAGCACCAACAACACCACCGATAAGCGCACCGAGTGCAAATTTACCTTTTGACATACTAGTTAGTCCTCTCTTTCCTTACTTTTCTTATACTTTCCTATCTGCTCGCTTACGAATTTCGCAAGGAGCGCCGGAGAAACAAACTTACCAGCCGAAACCGCAAAATTATTAACACGCTCGACTGCTGATTGAGTAGTTGCGACGATCATTCTGATCTGTTTTGTTACGCGTATAAGCTGTATGAGCAATACTATTGCGAGGATAAGAAACATCGCTAAGAAGATTGACAAGATGATGACCAAGATCTGCATTGCATCCATATGAACCGTGCTTCCTTGTTTAAACTACTTATCCATTATACCTTAAACCGACCGGGTAGTAAAATAACTGCTCGTCATCATTCTGAAAATAATGCGTCACCTGTCAAGTGTAGTGGTTGGTCAAACACATGATCCCCCGCGACCTTCAAAGAATCAACATCTTTTAGCGAAGGAATCACTTTGAAGCGTTTGTCAAAATCGTCAATGAACTTGTAGTAGCGGCTGTCGAGTTCGATGCGTGGCAACTTTTTAACTCTCTGCTTTAGTTGATAGCCGCCATCCATTTCAAAAGCATCTGAACGCATAAGCAAGAGTTCATTGGTCGTCTTTACCGGCATAAAACGTGAACGCGGCACTTCGATAGCCGTAGCACCTTCAAAAATCTCGATGGCCGAACCCATGGCGGATTCCAGTTGGATAACCTCGGGAGATTCGGGATCTGTCGGATCAATAGTCTTTAGGTTGCGAATCAAGGGTAGTTCTAAAATCCCATCAGTTTCCTCTAGTGCCTCATGCAACCTCTGTAGATTTATCCAAAGATTGTTGGTGTTAAAGAAAGTATACAGATTTTCATCAGCAAAAAACTCCATCTCCTCTGGCGCGGTCTGGGCGGATTCCCGTAAAATAATTCTTCCATCGGTTTTTCTGATAGCCAGATGTCCGCCCTTGCGGTCATTGACGCTGCGCCGACACACCTCCATGGCAAATGACGCACCGCTGTTCGCAAACCAACCAGCGAGTTGCTCGTCAACTATCGCACCGAGATTATCGCTATTTGAGATGAACGCATATTCAAAACCCTCTTTGAGCAACTCGTCCAAAATACCACTACTCCAGAGGGCCGGATACACATCGCCATGACCCGGCGGATTCCATTCTAGTTCCGGAGCTTCGGGCCATTCGGCCGGAGAAAGAGTATCGACATATATCTTTGGGTTTGAGTTCTGCAAGAAGTCTATCGGCAAATTACCAACGGCAAGATCACTGTGTTTTGCCAGGTAGTTGGCGGTATCATCACGCGTCCGATAGCTGTTCATAAAGATCAGCGGCAAACGCGCAGACGTTTCCCTACGGGTGTACAGGATCTGACCAGTTATGATATCTAAAAAGGTTTTGTTGTCACGCACTGGCAGCAGCGTTTTTGCCTTGTCTAGTCCCATCGACGTACCAAGCCCACCGTTCAGCTTGATCACAACTGTCTTTTTCAAAGCATCCTCAGATAACTCCTCGCGCACCTGTAGATCGGCTAGTTTCGGAAAGTTTTTTGCCGGCAATATGTCAGCCTCACGAATAATACCGGTTGCACCGCTCGCAAGGGCGTGGTAGTGGCTGGCAAAAACTTTGATGGCTGTCGGGTCGATTTCGGCCGTTTGCATCTTTTTGATAGCTTTGTCTAATTCTTTTTGATATCTAGCGTCCAGTCCGGGAGTTATCATGCTCTGTTCCTCAGATTAGTTTTTCGCGTATTATCTTCTGTGTCAGCGCCGGGTTTGCTTTGCCAGCTGATTTTTTCATCACCTGTCCGACGAGAAAACCGATCACTTTATCATTTCCAGCCTTCACATCACTCACTGCTTTTGCATTGGCTGGGTTGGCCAACACTTCATCGACAACCGATGCCACCGCACCCTCATCGCTCACCTGAAGTAGATTTTTCTGTTCAGCGATCGCTCGGGGTGAGCCGCCGTGTTCGACAACCTCAACAAGCACTTCTTTCGCAGCCGTTGAACTGAGTTCATTTACCTCAACCATCGCCGAGAGCTCCGCGAGTGTTTCGGTCGTGAGGCTACTTGTATCCACCAACACTTCATCGCTGACAACGCTTGACAGCCAGTGGGCCGCCCGAGTTGCCGTCTGCTTACCGTGAACTTGCTGCAAGTCAAGTATCATATCGGCGTATGTTCGACGTGCGAGCAGCGACTGGACAACCGACCCATCAAGACCAAGCTCTTTGAACGCAGCCCGGTAGACACCTGGCAGCGCCGGCAGCTCAGACCTAACTTCATCAACAAAAGCATCGTCAAGATATATCGGCGGCAAGTCAGCATCTGGAAAATACCGATAGTCATGTGCGTTCTCTTTACTACGCTGGCTAAATGTCTGCTGTCTGTCTTCATTCCAACCACGTGTTTCCTGAACGATCTTCTCGCCTTTCTCCAGCAGCTTCGTTTGACGTGCAATTTCAAATTCTACCGCCCGCTCAACCGCTTTGAACGAGTTGAGGTTTTTGGTTTCGGTACGCGTCCCGAGCGGTTCACCTTCTTTTGCGACCGACACGTTAACGTCAAACCGCATATTGCCGTGATATAAATCACCATGAGTAACGCCTGCGTACGTCATCAACAGATAGAGTTCCTGAGCGTACACCTTGGCCTCTTCGCTGCTGTGCATATCGGGTTCGGACACAATTTCTATCAGTGGTGTCCCGGCTCGATTGAGATCAACCAAACTATAGTCAGCTCCCGACGGATGCGTTAGCTTACCAGCATCTTCTTCGATGTGCGCATGGTGTATCCGAACACTCTTTTCACTACCATCACCGAGACGAATCGTAACCACACCCGGTCCAACAGTCGGCTCAGCAAGCTGTGAAATCTGATAGCCTTTCGGAAGATCCGGATAAAAATAATGTTTGCGCTCAAATCTACTCACGCGGTTTATACTTGCGCCAAGCGCCAGCCCTGCTCGCACCGCAAGCCGCACCGCTTCCTTATTCAATACCGGCAATGTTCCAGGCAGTCCAAAACAGATCGGACTAACCGTCGTGTTCGGCTCCGCTTCGCGGGCGTCGTTGTTCGCACCACTAAATAACTTTGTCTTCGTCTTGAGTTGCACATGACACTCTATCCCGATAGTCGGAATATACTTCTGTCGGCTGGCTGTCGGCTGATCGCTCATTAGAGTGCCCCCAGATCTTTCAATGCATACTTTATACTCGCCAGAGCTTGCTTTGTCAGTTTCGGGTTCAAACGAACATTCTCTTCATGCGCCAGACGATTGCGCAGCTTGTGCGCCGCCCAGACAGCATCGCGTTTCGTCAACACTCGACCGGCTGACGTCATGCGCTCGCCCATGGTCGCTCCTTTAAACCCGCGCTCTTTGAGGGCTCGATCAAGGAGCTTGTCGGCATTTAGCACCGCAAGTTGCCACGTTCCTGGCTCGTTCGTTATCGACTGCTCTATAGTCAGCCAGTCACCCTGGTATTTTTCCTGGTTTAACGTTTTTGGAGAACGGCGCGTCAGTAACACAACCACAAAGAGAAGGACACCGACAACAAGAACACCGAGCAAGAACAGTAGAAGTGAGTTGCCGCCTAGCATAGCGCCTCCAACTGCTGTGCCGCACTGAGTACAACGCTGTCCTGGCGCATCGGCGCGATGAGCTGCACGCCGACCGGTAGACCTGTCTCTGTCGTACCCGCCGGAACACTGATAGCGCTAACTCCAGCAAGACTTGCCGGAACTGTCATCATATCCGCAAGGTACATCTGGAGCGGATCACCTGTGTTCTCGCCAAGTTTAAATGCCGGAGTTGGTGCTGTCGGGCTCAGTAAAATATCGTGCTCGCTAAACGCTTTGTTAAACTCGTTGATGATAAGCGTCCTGACCGTCTGAGCTTTTCGGTAGTACGCGTCATAATACCCGCTCGACAACACGTAGTTACCTATAAGAATCCGTCGTTTGTTCTCATCCATAAACCCGGCGCTGCGACTTGCTTCATACACCGTCGTCAGGTCCGCCCCGTCCTTTTGTGTGCCGTATTTTATACCATCGTAACGTGCCAGATTTGATGTCAGCTCTGCCGGAACAACTATATAGTACACCGCGAGTGCATGCCGAAATGTCGGTAGGTCCACTTCATCGACCGTATGTCCAGCCGCTTTCAGTTTCTCGATAGTCTCGTTCGTAGTGCGAACAACTGACTCGTCAACTCCTTCGCCAAAACACTGTCGTATAACGCCTATCTTCAATTTCTTATCAGTCGAGAGTAATGGCTCGATCTCGATAGTTGTCCCGTCGCGCTCATCGACACCTTTTATGACGTCGAGCACGAGGCGGGCATCTTCGACAGAAGTAGTGATCGGACCGACAACATCAGTGCTACTTGCCATCGCAACAACCCCATAGCGGCTCACCGAACCATACGTTGGCTTCAGTCCGACAACACCGTTATAGCTGGCTGGCTGGCGGATAGAGCCGCCAGTGTCGCTCCCGAGTGCAAACGGCACAATTCCGGTCGCAACCGCGACGGCCGAACCACCAGAACTACCGCCAGCAACACGTTCATCGTCATAGGTATTTTTCGTCGGACCGAAGTAGGAATTCTCCGTACTACCACCATGCGCGAACGCATCGAGATTGGTCTTGCCGACACATATCGCCCCTTCGGCTTCGAGCTTCTCGATAACTGTCGCCTGATACGGCGCTTCAAAATTTTCAAGCATATGTGAACTAGCTGTCGTTTTGCTGTCAAAGGTCAGTATGTTATCTTTTGCGAGGAATGGCACACCGGCGAGACGTCCGGCATTTTCGCCTTTCTGAAGTTTTGCATCCACTTCGTCGGCGCGTTTAAGGGCACGTGTTTCTATAACCTCGAGTACCGCATGTTTTGCATCCGCACGGGCTCTCGTGATAGCTTCTTCCACAACCTTTCGAGCACCGACTTCTTTCACTCGCGCCTGGATTTCAGCTATGGTCATGTCAGCACCCTCTTCACTTTTATCTGCCCATCCTGGCTATCTGGTGCATTTTTCAGCAGTGCCTCACGGCTCAGGTTATAGTCGATAAGCTCATCCTCCCGCCAAACATTTTCAAGCCCCGTCACCTGATACGTCGGCTCGACACCAGTCGTGTCAACGTCATTTAACTGCTCAACGAAACCGAGTATCTCATTGAGCTGCTCAACGAGCGCCGCCGCCTCGCTATCAGTCACCATCAGCGCAGAAAGGCCCGCCAGCTTTTTTACATCATCAATAGAAATAGAGCTCATTTGTATCTCAGTATAGCACGAGAAGACACACAGAAAACAGCTCTACATCTTTTGCTTGATCTCATGTACCATGTCGCGTAGTTCAGCCGCCTTTTCAAACTCGAGGTTCGCTGCTGCAAGCTCCATCTGTGCCGTGAGATCTTTGATGAGGCTCGGGTACTCATCTTTTGGAATCTTCTTCAGATCAACGGTCGGCTTCTTTTCCTCCGACTTCGGTATGATAGCACGCAGCCCTTCATCGACCGCCTTTGCGATACTCGTCGGTGTAATGCCATGTTCTTTGTTGTATGCTTCTTGAATTTCGCGCCGGCGGTTCGTTTCGTCTATAGCCGCCTGCATACTCCCAGTGACGACATCGGCGTACATGAGGACCGTGCCTTCAACGTGTCGCGCCGCTCGACCGATAGTCTGGATAAGCGCACTGCTTGAGCGAAGGAACCCTTCTTTATCCGCGTCCATGATAGCAACGAGTGACACTTCTGGTAGATCCAGTCCTTCGCGCAACAGGTTTATCCCAACCAGCACGTCGTAGACACCAGTCCGCAGGTCACGCAGTATGTCGCTGCGTTCGAGCGTATCGACATCACTGTGTATATACGCTGTTTTTATATCGAGATCTTTAAGGTATGTCGACAGGTCCTCCGTCATCCGTTTCGTGAGTGTCGTGACGAGCACGCGCTGATGTTTGGCGATTCGCTCGCGGATCTCAGCGATCAAATCGTCGATCTGACCTTCTATCGGCCGAATTTCAACCTGCGGATCTATCAGCCCGGTTGGCCGGATCAACTGCTGTGTCGGTTCGGGTGAATGCTCCAGCTCGTACTGACCTGGTGTCGCCGACACGTAGACAACTTGGTTCAGATGCTTCGAAAACTCATCAAACCGAAGCGGACGATTGTCCAGCGCGCTCGGCAGCCGGAACCCGTACTCCACCAGTATCTCTTTCCGTGCTCGGTCACCGTTATACATACCGCGAACCTGTGGTAACGTCATATGGCTCTCGTCGATAAACATCAGAAAATCATCCGGAAAATAGTCCATGAGTGTCATCGGTTGCTCGCCCGGCTCGCGGTCGGTCAGATACCGGCTGTAGTTCTCGATACCCTTAACAAACCCTGTTTCTTCGAGCATCTCAAGGTCAAATTTTGTCCGTTGTCCTATACGCTGTGCCTCGAGATACTTGTTATTTTTCTCAAAAAACTTCAGCCGCTCGTCAAGCTCGCTGCGGATCTTGCCGAGTGCAAGCTTGAGTTTGTCTTCCGGCGTGACGAAGTGGCTGCCCGGAAAGATAGTAACTTCGTCCGGCTCGCCGATAACTTCCCCCGTAAGTGCATTGATACGAGTAATTCGTTCAACTTCGTCGCCAAAAAACTGGACTCGCAGCGCGCTCTCGCCGCCAGCAGGAAATATATCCACTACGTCGCCACGCACTCGAAAAGTACCCCGCGAAAAGTCGATATCATTGCGGTGATACTGGATATCCGTCAGATGCCGGAGCAGTTTGTCGCGCAGCCGCCGCTCGCCTGTTTTGAGCCGAACGGCGAGACTGGAATAGTCCGACGGCGACCCGATACCGTATATACAACTGACGCTGGCAACGATGATAGTATCTCGCCGCGTAAGTAACGCGTCCGTCGCCGCATGCCGCAGACGATCGATCTCCTCGTTGATAGCCGAATCCTTTTCGATATATGTATCGCTACTCGCGATATACGCTTCCGGCTGGTAGTAGTCGAAGTAGCTGACGAAATAGTGCACTTCGTTGTCCGGGAAAAACTGCTTAAACTCAGAAAACAACTGCGCCGCAAGTGTTTTGTTATGCGCAAGCACCAGTGTCGGCGCGTTTCGTTTTGCGATGATATTCGCCATCGTAAACGTCTTGCCCGAACCCGTGACACCGAGAAGTGTTTGCTCTTTTTCGCCTTGCTCAAGCCGCTCAACCAGCTCCTTAATAGCCCCGGGCTGGTCGCCAGTCGGCTGGTAGTCTGAGACAAGATGAAACTTATTCACCTATTTATTATAACCATAGAAAGACTATTATTTTAGCGTTGAACCATTTTGCCAAGAGCTTCGACGATAGCTTGGTGATGTCTCGACTCCGCAGCCATATCCTCATTAGTCATTGCACAACTCGCGCCACGGAACCCTGGCTGTACGTAATAGTAGTTACCTACCTTCGCATACAGGGCTTCTGGGTTACTATCAAGATAATCCCTGATACTTGTAGAAGAGTCACCCATACTCGACGATACGGTGTCCTCAGCCTTTCCGCGCTGCACGATGACTTGATTGCTCTCACTGTTTTCACCCGAGCAGAAACTGGCAAGTGTCGTGCTAGTGAAGAGTGTGTACCCTTTCTTGTGGGTATAGCTTAGATCTTTGAGACTGGAGCTGAGCGGTATTTTAACACCCCAATCTTCGATAACGACATAGCCCTCATTTGAGGCAGATGCTGCATCTAGTTGCGCATTCTCTGTATTTGCTGTTTCCGAAGCTGTCTGCTTTGCCGTATCTTCATCTGCTTTTTTACTAGTATCCACAAACCGCCACACGGTCAGCCCAACAACGGCTAGAACCAGCACAGCGATAATGACGAGTTCTATAACATTTCCTTTTTCTGATTTTTTGCCCATCCTATGTTTTCCTTCCTATCTACTTAACTGATGTTGAGAGCAAGATCGCTTTTGCTTGTTCGTATTCGGTGCCTTGCATGGCTTGTTTGAAGGTAGCGGCGTCAATTTTATCTTTAGCCATACCCTTATAGGTTATCGTTGCCGACATCAGCTCCGTGTTCGTAGCCTCATCGAGCGTAATAATCCCTGCCATATATGTCGTACATATCGACCCGCCTACTTTGGTATTTTGAGCAGCCTCTGTCCTAAATAAACCCGCTGTATTCAGGGCGCCGCCAGTATTCGTTATTGAGTCTAGATTCTTAACAGTCGTTTCCAGATAAGAAACTCCCGAAAAGCCACTGAGCGCCTGGTAGTCAAATGACGCGTATACACCTTTTTCGTCATCAGGGCTACAATAACCGCCAAAACCACCACCGGCCGATACGGCGTAGTCTACTACATAATCACCAGATGGTGAGGTTAGCGTCGTAGAACCGCCTCTCATTGTCGGATCTTCAGCACTCTGATTGTACGTTTGGTCTATCTTCCACGCCTTGGGGTATTTAAAAGTAAGCGCCACGCCAAACCTGGAGTCGATCGATCCGTCGAGTAATTGATCGCCGTCACTAGCCTTAACCTGACCAGCTCGGTCTGTTGTCGTGCTATCGGTTTTGGTCGTAGTATCATTTCCCGCAAACCGCCACACTAGTAGTCCAACAACGGCTAGCACCAGCACAGCGATGACGACGAGTTCTATAACATTTCCTTTTTCTGATTTTTTGCCCACTAGTTTTTCCTTTCAGTTATCTGTCAGTAATTGTAAAGCACGCTATGCGCAAAAACAATAGTGCTTATGGTATACTCATGAACAGCTATGAAAGATCAAAAAATCACACATTCTCACACATACTGGAACCCGAGTTCAAAAATGCTTCGCACTGAGCGTGACGCGCAAGGGCGTGTCATGGGTAGCGACGACGAGTTTGTCCAAGCGTTCAAAATCCTCAACAAATACCCAAAACGAATCACGTTTTTTGGCTCCGCGCGGGACGTCGACGCTGGCCTTCCTTATCGTGATGCCGCGTATAAGATAGCATACGAACTCGCAAAACGCGGCTACGCGATCATGTCCGGCGGCGGTGGCGGTATCATGGCGGCCAGCAACCGCGGAGCATACGACGCCAGTGGCCACAGTATCGGCTTTAACATAAAACTACCACACGAGCAGCACCTCAACCCTTATACCACCGAAAATCTCGCCTTTCACTACTTCTTTACACGCAAAGTCACCATGACGTTTTTCTCCCATGCCTATATATTTTTCCCAGGTGGGTTCGGTACGTTCGACGAACTAACAGAAATCATCACCATGATCCAAACACGCAAAATGCCACCGCTCCGCGTTGTTCTGTTCGGGCACGCATTTTGGGATGATTTTGACGCGTTTATACAGAAACAACTACTCGAAAACGGCTACATACTACCAAACGACCGGCAAATCTACACCATCACCGACGACATCGACGAAGCGGTTCACCTCATAGACTGCGTCAGCGAAAACTAAACTGTTAGTTCTTCTGGTGCGATCATATCGTTATCGAGCTGGTTCAGTACCTGGTCGCGCAGGTTTTTCGTTCCCATATAACGAGCAAAGAGCTCGTTCCACAAACTTTCGCGGAAATGATAGCTGTAAAATGTCTCATACGACTCGCCATTTGAGTAGCTGAGCGACACGTCCATCAGGTTGAACGTCAGCGGCTTGCCGTCATACATCTTCCCGACATAGTCTTGTTCAAGCCAAAATTTCATCTCAGGGTCGATCATCGCAAGCATTTCTTCAGCCCTGCGCCAGTGCAAATCTTCCGGCTGCACGTGCGGTTCGAACGCTTCCGGATGTTCCTCGGCATCTTTTAGTTTGCCAAAATACCGCTGTATCACCCGCCAGTGCACATACTGTCCGACCATCTCAGCGGCATTTGCCGGGTCGGCTATAAGCGTGTTCACAACGATCTCGCCAAAGTTCGGCTGTACTTGTTTGAGTTTGAAAAATGCCGAATACAGCCGCACTTCGTTGATATAGTGCAGCAGCAAAGGCAGGCTCTTTAGCGTGATACCTTTCATGCGGTCGACTTTCATCGGTACGACAACTATCGTTCCCATCTCTTTTGTGTGCGTGATGTTATGAAACTTCTTCTCAACAAAATGCTCGGCCAGGTCGACGTATTTGTCATGATCCATCACGACGATAGATATTTCCCGCGTTTCGAAGTCGCTCGGCGTAACGGTTTTGAACAGTTCGTCGTACGTGTTGAGCCACTCTGGTCCTTCCGAAAAACGGAGTGCCGTATACACTTCATCGATGTTTTCATGCTTCAGCATACTATCAACCGACCGATACCCCAGGTGCTTCATGAGCTTTTTCGGCGGCATCGTCTTTAACAGCCGTTTCGCGACAGAACGCTTCAGCACCCAACACTCCCTGGAAATATTGAGCTTCTGAACGGCATCAACCATCAGCGGAACCATCTCAGTGACGCTGTCCGGGTCGCTACCGCCGATAATCTTCGCAACCCGCGCGTTATCCTCAACCATGCGCGCCATCTGTGCAGCGTACAGCTCACGTCCAGTCGTGTCATTTGGGTCGAGCCCTAGTGTCGTCGTACTGGCCCGCATCTTCGCCGCTATCTCAGCTATGAGCTGAACATCCCGTCCCTCGCGTCCGCTTGCCGCCTCGAGTTGCCGAACAGCAAGTGAAAAGATAGGTTCTTTTGCTTCGAGTAGTTCTTGGAGTATTCCTGGCATAGTTCTTATACCTCTTTCTCTGTTATTTCCATATCGTGCAGCGTCACGCCAGTATGCAAGATACCGTCTTTTGCACCGATCTTCCCGACAACGCTGGTTGAGTTCGCGCTCGCAAATACGATCGATTCTCTGAGTGACTTGCCGAGCAACCACTGGCTCAAAAATCCGCTCGCAAATGCATCACCCGCACCGGTCCGATCTATTACCGGTACATCTTCGTACATACCAGCCGTTACGATCGTTTTGCCATCGCTTGCACAGACGCCGTTTGGCCCATCAGAAACGATAACGACCGGCACATAGTGCAAACCATGCCGAACAAGCTCTTCAAGCGTCTCGCCTTCAACAAGCATCTGCATCTCCTCTTTATTGAGACATAGTACCTCAACGCCCTCGAGCAGCCCCTTCAGTTTTGCCGGCTCTTTTAGTTCACTTCCGGCTGGATTTAACATGATTTTTACGTTACGGTGCTCGGCCCAGTCGACGATCCTCTCAAGCGTTGCGATAGATCCGACAGCAGTCGGGTACACCCAGTCCGGCGTTTCAGTCGTTTCGAGTAGCCGTTCGATATCTTTTGCACTCGGCAGCGCACCATGGTAATTCAAAATAGTCCGCTCGCCGCTCTGCGCGATAAGAACAGTCGAGTAGCTAGCCTGAAGCGTATCATGCTGAACGACTCCGGATGTATCAACTCCTTCGTTATCGAGCACTCGAAGCGACGCCTCAGAGGCCGGATCATGACCGAGCGCCCAGAGATACTGAGCGTACAAACCCTGGCGCGCCAACGTCACGGCAACGTTTGTTGCGTTGCCACCGGTCGAAAAATGCAGTTCGTCAACGTCGAGTTTTGCCCCGAGCGGCAACTCTGTGTAGCAAACATCGCCCTCGCAGTGCGGGTCAAACTCGTCATCACGCAAAAACACGTCCTGGGTTGCTTTACCGATACAGAGAACTTTTGGTACGCTCATCGCACCGCCTTTCCAGCGCTACCAAACGCATGAATTTTCTCCTCGACAACCGCCTGAACTGCTTCGTACACCTCAGGCATAAGCTTGACGATAGCGTATTCATCCGGGTGGTCGGCAAGAACTTTTTCAAGTGTTTTGCGAAAAACATAGCGCATATCACTATTGATATTTATCTTACTTACCCCTATCTTCGCTGCTTCTTCAAAGTAGTGTAGCGGCGTACCCGAACCGCCATGCAAACTTATCTGGCATGGTATGGCGTCACGCACCCGCTGCAATAGCTCAAGGTCGAGCTCTTTCGGTACCGGATATTTGCCGTGCAAGTTACCGACCGCCGCCGCAAACGTATCTATACCGGTCGCCTCGACAAATGCCGCCGCACCCTCAGGCGTACTAAACGTCTTTTTTATCTCGTCATAGTCGATCGCCTCGTCATGAACATTGCTCGAACCGCCAAAATAATGCGGCTCACTTTCAACCAACGCCCCGGTAAACCGCGCATACTCCACAACTTCTTTCGTTTTTGCGATGATTTCTTCTTCTGGGGCGTCGTGATTTGCCTGGCTGATGTCGATATGTATGAACTCATAACCAGCGTCTATCGCTCGTTTACAATCCTCGACCGTCGGACTATGGTCCAGGTTCAGATACATTTCTACGCCGTATTCTTCACGGTAATTATCGACAAGATCACGCACGTTTTCGAGCCCCATAGCCTTCACTTCACCATCGCTCACTTCAACGAGCACCGGTGCCTGAAGCTTCTGAGCTGCCCGTGCGACCGCGATGAGTGTTTCCTGGTTATCGATGTTAAAAGCTCCCACCGCAAAATGCTGCTGCCGGCTGCGCTGCATAAGATGCCGCGCTCGCACGCAGTTGTCGCGTATATCTTTAATTCCTAGCGCCACGTCTTGCCCCCCATCCTCGTTATGTCTTGTTCATGTAACTTCTCTATATTTTACCATAAGCAACAAAAAAGCCCCGGAAATTTTCTACGGGGACGAAAGGTTCGCTACAGAACCCTATTTTTTCATTATAGCATACTATGGTGATATTTGTCAAATATTACAAGCTTCTTGCACCCTGACCCCTGTGAGCAAATCAGAGGCGACAACTCCAGTAAGGTGTGGTTGAATTTCCAAATCACATCCCCCCCAACCCCCATAAATCTTCCCACAAACTGTATACTTACTCTAACCGATCGGTTAGAGTAAGTATACAAAATGTAGAGATGTGAAGATGTGAAGGTGCGACAGATTTTCTATATTACACGTTTTCTTCTCTGTTAAAGAAGACTTCTTTTTGAGACTGACTTCTTTTTGAGATTTGACTCTTACGCTGGTCTCGTCTGGGTAACAGATCCCAACTGCAATAGCTCACACCACACTCTCCGTGCAGGTGGTGCAGCACTCGGAGTTATGATAACTTGTCCTGTTGAGTTTCCTGTGACTGTCCACGTTATAGCAGAAGTACCATAAGTAGTTGCAGTTGTTCCAACACTAGCTAGTATAGTTACTGTTCCTGTTGCTCTAGTAGCATAAGTAGTTGCATTGTTATTAGCAGAGAAGGTTATGTCCCAACGCATAGTTCCGTCTTCAGTTAGCACAGTAACTTTACCGCTTGTTATGCCTCCGTGGATAGGGATGGTGATAACACCACTAGCAGCGACATGGGAGGGATAACTTTGACTGGCAGTTCCGCTCGCTGCTGGGATGAAGGCTTGTTGGACGACGCCACCAGCGCCACGGGTTGATTCGCTAGTACGGAAGGTAGTTGTGTTGATACCTTCGGTATGAGAAGCATATCCAAGTGCTTTGGTGGTATCACCTTCGGCGTGTGCTCTATCGCCGCCTGCTACAGTAGAGCCGCCCTCTGCATGAGCGGCAGCGCCTGAAGCAGTTGTGCTACTACCTTCGGCGTGAGCAGCGAGGTTGCTTGCTGTTGTACTAGACCCCTCCGCATGCGCTCCAGGACCGGCACTGGCAGTAACTATCGTATTATATCCTTCTGCATGAGCACCGTTTGCTCCAGCAGCAACCGTACCAAAACCTTCGGCGTGAGAGCCCGGAGCGTTACCTGAGGCGGTCGTCTGATACCCTTCAGCATGAGCACCGTTTACTCCACTTGCCGTCGTTTGCATCCCTTCCGCGTGTGCGCCTGGGCCACTTGCAGTGGTGTGATTGCCCTCGGAGTGCGCATATGGTCCACTAGCCGTGCTGTTCCTACCTTCGGCATGGGCAGTAGTCTCACTTGCGACCGTACCTTCGCCTTCCGCATGCGCAAAATTCCCACTCGCCGTAGTCATATATCCCTCCGCCCAAGAATCAGTTCCACTAGCCGTCAAATTCGATCCAGCCACCGGAGCATACTGAAGTCTGAGATCTGTCTCTAGTGCATCTACAAGATCAGGTGATGTTATATCTCCTGTTAGTGTAGCTACAGAACTAACACCAGCTGAGTTTAGTTTGTCTACTACTTCCGGTGCAAGATTAGCTTCTGTGACAGAATCATTTGCAATAGTAATACCAGTAACAGCATTATCCTTTAGCGTACCATCTGCTTTATGAGCAGCTGAGAGATAGTCGTTGAGGATTTGGCCCCATTGACCAGAGTCACTTCCTGGGGTG